>JAJZCU010000446.1 GCA_021828935.1 Planctomycetota bacterium
CGATTTTGACGATTCCAAAATGTGCAGGATTAAGACCCGATTCCAGCATCAGCAAACACAGCGGCCAGGTGCGACTGCTGCGAAAGTAGGACCAGCCCTGCGGCGCCAGCACACTTGCGCCGCCGCCGGTGGCATTGATCCAGCGCAGCAGGTACGGCGCTGCGGCCGCAGGCCGGCAACGGCGAAAAATCCGCAGAAACGTGCTTTGGCTAAACAAAGTCATTGGGCTGCCGACAGGGACGGTTACGATAGCGGACAAGCTTTTCTGCTGATGGCCCGCACGCAGCAACAAACCAGTGAGCGCGGATGAATGCCAATGAATAAGTAAGTCTGCGGCTCTGCGCCGGTCGGCGCCGCAAAACGTTTCCTGCAATGGCGATGGCGTGATGGCCACTGAAACTCGCGAGCCGCCGACTCGCACATGCATCACCGACGGCGCCTGGCTTGGTACCGGGCTCCAGGTGCGGCTGCGCGAATGAAAGGCGAACGTCCGGCCGCGGGTTTCCACGGCCAGCCAGAGCAAGTCGGCCGTGCCGGGGCCGTCCGGCGCATGACGCCACAGCGCGTTCATCGTACACAGCCGCACGTAGCGGCTCCGATCCGCCAAAAGAACATTCAGCAGCGCGCCGCTCCAGGGGGCGGCGATAGCGGCGAGTTTGGCGGCCGCCATGGCGCGGTCGCGGCGCGCCGGCGAAAACACGGCCCGGACCAGATGGCGCGCGCCGGCGACTTTGATCGCCGTTGCCAACTTTTCACGCTGCGCCGCCGAGAACGTCCGCAGCCAGCGCCGCCAACCAACGGCCCCCTGCATCAGGCGCAAACGCCGCCAGTATTGGGCGCGGCCGGCCGGCGGCTGCGGTATTTTTTCACAACGCCGCAGCAGCGTCTGTAGCGCGCCGGTCCAGGTTTGCCGGTGACTCGGATGGCGGGGGGCCGCAACCGCGGTGATCGCCGGAGCCGGGCCGAGACAAAACAGGGCCACCAGCGCCGCCGCCACCGTCGGCTTAGCCGCTAAATAGCGCGACGGCGGGTTGCACAATCGCCTTAGCCCAATCATAATTAATTCTCTTGTTCGCGTCACCGTTCACGGCCCTCGGCCGGTCAAGGCTACAGCGGTCCTCAACGCAGATTAATATATCCGCCCCCGCCGGGCCATGCCAGAACGAACCGTGGAAGACAGTTTCCGTATCAACGCAGCAGGCGATCCGCTTCGTGGTATCCAACCGCCACATGACGCAAGGCACGCGCAGCGAACGCGGGCGAGAATGGCGCCAGCGCATCTGAATCGCATCGTCACATACAGGCATAACCAGTGCAAAATCTTTTCATTTCTCCACAAAATCATCGGTAATCACTTCGCCCAACGAACCGCGCCCTCACTTCGTGCTTCGGACGGCTGACGGTTGCCTGTGCGGCTGGCATGTTCCCGCCGACACGTTTATAATGCCGCTTGGTATGAGGCAAATGTAAACTTGGGGGGCGAGGCGAGGCGTAAGGCCGGGGGGGCCGCGAACGTTTTTCGAGGATTGCCATGAAGAACATGTCGGCGAAGGCGCTCGGGTTACGCTGCGCGGCGCTTGGCGTCATGCTCATCGGCTTGATTTTGCCGGGTTGTCGACGGCACAAACCACCTGCGACCAAATCTCAAACAACCAAACCGCGGATTTACGCCGCTGTGCGCCAGGCGCGCCCGCCCGCGACGCCGGCGGCAAGTGGTCTGGCTTTCGACCGCATCGCCGTGCATCTGGCGCCCCCGCGCGTAACGCCCACTCTGCCGGTACGTATTGTCAAGGCGGATCATCTGCCGGTGGCCGCGCATTGCATTACCGCGGCAACCCAGGATTCTCAGGGCCGCTGGTGGATCGGCACGGAGGGCCAGGGGGTATATTGCTTTGCTCCGCACGTCGGCAAAAAGGGCCGCTGGCAACATTTCACCAGCAAGAATGATGCTCCTAACAATGTTTATGCGTTGGCCGGTGACGCCATGGGCCGCGTGTGGGCGGGCAGTTTGCGGCACGGCGTATGTGTGTACAGCGGCGGGCATTGGCGAGATTATGATGCAATCGCGGGTTTGGGTTATGGCCGGGCGCTGCGGTATCGGGAACCTGCAAAGAAACCTCCGCCCCAACACGGCGGCCCGGCCAGCGCCAATGACGCGGGCCGGGCCTTTTCCACCAGCAGCCGTGCCGGGCCGCTGGGCAGCCGGGTTTTTGCCATTGCCACTTCCGATCTTGATGGCAGCGTGTGGATTGCCACATGCCACGGGCTGACGCGCTACCGGTTGGCTCGCAATATCTGGCAGTATTACACCACCGCCGATGGGCTGCCCTCCAATGCCGTTAGCTGCCTGGCTTTGGCGCCGGATGGAACCCTGTTTGTCGGCACGCAGGCATCGGGAATTGCCTATAGTTCGCCGGCCAGCCATTACCGGCGGTGGCGGCACATCAGCGGGCCGCTCCATTTGCCGCTAACGGCAACCGGGCGCGGGCTGCCCAGCAACCTCATCAACGCCTTGCTGGTTGTTCCCCAGAAGAAGAAACAGGGCAGCCAGTGGCGTTACACGGTTTACGCCGGCACGGACGCCGGTTTGGCGATTGGCGCGGACAATGGGCGCCACTGGCGGTTTATCCGCGGGCGCAATTACTTGGCAAAAATCAAGGCGCTGTGGCATGTGCCCCCCCCAC
>JAJZCU010000447.1 GCA_021828935.1 Planctomycetota bacterium
ATGTAGACCTCAACCGTTTCAGCTCCAGCCCCAACTCATGTCCACCGGGGAAAAGATAATGGCCGCCCGGCAGCCGACATACATGGCCTGCAGATACACCGGGATCTTCTTCCATGGCCCGAGGCTGTCGCGCACATCCATGGTGCGGATGCGGTTTAAGCAACTGTATATCGGCGAATCCAGTGGCAGCGGCGCCATCGGGCGGTGCGGAAACATCTGCGCCTGAAGCTTCAAGAAGCTGGCATTGAACGCGGGCCGCCCGCAACTGGCGTGTACGATCAGCGTGCCCCCGGCAATGATGTATTGCCGCAGATGGGCGATTAGCGCGGGGCTGAACTTGGGCAGTGGCGTCCAGCCGGTGAGATACAACACCGGCAATTCGGTGGGGCTGAAGCTGAAACGGTTGAGGTCTACATTGACATACCGGTATTGCAGATGCAGGGCCGCGTTGGTCCAATGCATGAGTGATTCAATGTCAAGAGTCTCGGTGGGATAGCGTTCCACCTTGCCGTGGGCCAGCATGTTTAAGTTAATTTTTCCCACCAACGCCGGCGGGGCGGGTTGGCGTTTGCGTTCGGTGCGACGCAGCGGCGTGGCCGGCAGGGGCAGCGGGGCGGTGGATTCGCCGCCGGACATGCGGCTGGGGTGGGCCACCGGCGGCACAAAGGCCTTGGGGTTGACGAACTTGGCTTGGGCGCGGTTGGCCAGGTTCACAGCGCCTGCCGCCATGCCCAAAACTGCGGCCAAGGCCAGCGCTCCGTTAAATTTTGGCATTTTCACAGTTGTCCCTTTCGTGGAATGTCCGCCAACTCTCATGTCGCCTCCGCGAGGTCGTTGCGGGTATTCTATGTCAATACAACGCCTATCGGGCCAAAAGCTTGCAAAGCGGTTGAAGTTTATTGCTCGGCAGGACCGCTCTACGACAGAACGGCGGGAACCGCGGATGGCCCAGAGGGCGCCCCCGGATGAACGCGGATACGGGAGAAATTTGGTCATGCCCCCTGACCTAAATAATGTGCGGCCGGGGCTGGACGAGGGAAACGCTTTGCCGTATGGTTCAATTTCTGAGCGAATTCCGGAAAATTCGCGCCGATATTTTTTTGTGAGGAGTCTTCCATGGCAGTTCCCGATTCACCGCCCCCGATGCCCCAGACCATGGGCACGCCCAATCCCGCCCAGAACCAGCAGGTTCAGTTGCAGTTTCAGGATGATGACGCCACTTTGGTGTATGCCAACTTAAGCCGTGTCGGCGGCACGCCGGACGAAGCCATTGTGGAATTTGCGCTGCACCTTCCCACGGCTCAGCCGACCGCGCCGGTGGCGGACGTGCATACGCGCGTGGTGATGAATTACAATGCGGCCAAAATTTTGGCATTGAACCTGAGTCAGGTGATTCAGAAGTACGAGCAGGTGTATGGCGTGCTGGAGCTTGATCCGCGCCGTCGGATGCGTGGAAGCGGGCCGCAGGGCGCGTAAGAACCGCCTGCCCAGGGGCGAAACGGGTGTTTTTGACGCGTGTTGGAAGCCCCGCAGCGGCGACCCTATGCGCGTCGCAAGCCGGCGGCGCGCGGCTTTTGAAAGTATCATCAATTGGTATGATGCAGGATGTTCCATCTCCGCCGCCCGCACAGTCCGGCACGCCAGAACACGCGGCAGGCGGGCTGTTGCGTCTTGGCATCCTGGTTTCTGGCGGCGGCACCACGCTGCAAAATTTGGCGGAGGCAGTCTCCCGCGGCGAATTGCCGGCGGAAATTGCGTGCGTAATTTCCAGCAACCCAAATGCTGGCGGCATCGAACGGGCGCGGCGCCTAAAGTTGGCGGTAAGCGTGCTGAGCCCCAAAACGTTTTCGTCCGGTGACGCATTTTCAAGTGCATTGGCGGACATTTTGCGGGGCGCGGGCTGCGATCTTGTTTGCATGGCCGGCTTTCTGTGCCTGTGGAAAATTCCCCCTGATTTTACCGGCCGCGTGATGAACATTCACCCCGCACTGCTGCCGAAATTCGGCGGGCGCGGAATGCATGGGCGACATGTGCATGAAGCGGTGCTGGCGGCGGGCGAACCTTTTAGTGGCTGTACAGTACATTATGCAGACAACCAATACGACCATGGCCCCGTGATTTTGCAGAGGCGCTGTCCGGTGCTGCCCGGCGATACCCCCGAAACACTGGCGAGTCGTGTTTTCCGGGAAGAATGCGTGGCGTACCCAGAGGCGATCCGCAGGCACATGGCGGCATTGCGCAGGTAACGGTTTTCGTCCGAAGCAGCCAAAAAGGAGACGAACGCCAATTGCGGAAAACTTTGGAAAAATCGCTTGGAATTGCAACGCCGGTTCGCTATGCTCGCCGACGGTAGTTGCTCAATGAAATTACAGCTCCGCATCCCGGAGCTGCGCGGCGGCAGAAAAGCCGTATGACCCCAGCCCCGCCCAACGCGCAATCGGCGTTGTTGGAATTGCGTTTTTTTGCGTCGGGGATTATCGGTCGGGCTTTGTGAGAAAATTCACAAGCGACCGATTCAACGTAAGCCCAGCGCGAGCTTAACCTGACCCCGGCGCGAGCCGGGAGCAACCTGCCTTCGTGTGAGCTGCGGCGGTTCAGCGAACATAGCCTCCGCCGTATCGTGCGTGCAGTGTTGCCGCGCGGGATAAAAAGTTCCCCAGCCGCAGACCGTTTATTTAGGTC
>JAJZCU010000448.1 GCA_021828935.1 Planctomycetota bacterium
ACGGCAACACGCTGACATACGCCGCGTACCGGTTGCCTCCATTCACGTACCCCGCCGGATCCTGCTCGATCCAGTTGCCCAAGGTCGGCGAGTAGTCGCGGTTTCTGAAATCATACAAGCTCGTTACGGGATCGAGCCTGCCGCCTTGGTGCAGGTATTGCGTGAGCGAGATTTGGCTGCTGGCGGTGGTCCAGTCGGCGTTGAGCACGGTCACTACGCCGTAGGGTGTGTAGATGTAACGCTGTGTGACCTCCCATGTGGCGCCGACAAGGCCCACGATGGCGGTGGTGTTGAAGTTGGCGTCGTGCTGGTAGTAAATTCTCTGCGACGGCTGGATCGTGCCGTTAATGTAAGTATCCCGCAGGACCATTGCATCAATGTACATCTGCGACCACACGTACTGGTGCGCCACATCCGTGCTTGCCGTGCCGTTCCAGCGGGTTTCCAATACCTGCCAGTTATTTGAATAATAAAGGTACTTTACGGTGCCTGCGGGAACGCCGTTGCCGCCTTGGGGATACGATTCAGAGATGCGGTAGCCAAGCGCGTTGTAGCTGTAGGCGGCGATGGTTTGCCCGGCGGGGTCGGCCACCTGCACCAACCGATTCAACGCGTCGTATGTCAGCGTGTTGCCGTGGAGCGCGAACCAAGCGTTCGCCGCCCTTCCTCGGCGGACCACAATGGCTCGGCGGCTCACGCCGCGACGCGCGGGACAGCCGCAGCGATCGTCGATTTTTCCGGTAAGGCACACCATACGGAGCCCTTCCCAATCGTTTAAATTTTACCGCCGGCGAACAGAGCAAATGCGGCATTTTCCACTGCCGTCATCCGGCAGATGCGGGCGCTTAAGCGCTGGCCCAGTATCGGGGAAGAAGCGGCTGATACGATGCCCGGCCCTACGGCCTCACCGCGCACAGCCAAACGCAGACACACTGTTACGGTCTGGCGCTAGCCGCCGGTGTATATCCGCCACTGAAAATCCAGTGCGTTAACAACACGTCCATGCACCACGGCAAAAATCTCAAGGACGGTTTCGCTCGCGCAGCAGAAGCATGGCGACACAGGGTGTTTGTACCGCTTTTCCTCGTCGTACAGCAAGAACTTCGGATGCACCGCGTTCCTTTTTACTTCCGGGTGCCGTGCCCGCCACTTCCAGAACCTGACGCCGCTGCCGTTTCGCCCGAAGCTGGTGGCGTACTGCCGTGGCATCCGGCCATTGGCGTACGCAGCGAAGTATTTCCAGACTAGGCGCGTGTTGGCGGGGCTTTCGCCCCAAGGGCTTTTCTTGAGGTAGTCGCGCAGACGGGTCCGCCTGTTCAGGACCACATCCGGCGGCCCCAACATTGATATTAATTTCCGTTGCGACAGCGGGTGGCGCTTCGCCACCGCCCGCGAGACTGCGGCGCCGACATCACTAATATGCTCCTGAAACGCTACCTGCTTGCGATTGGGCGAACAGCACCCGGAAACCGCCCCGAACGTCAGCAGCGCCAGCGCGGCCATGGCGGAGGCGCGTGACCGCCGCGTTTTATGCGCTTGCAGCGAAAAATCTGATGGTTTGCCATCAAAATTGATCATTTATTTGTCCCCTGTACGCCGGGCGGAACGATAGTGCTCATGCTCTGGGGGTTCAGGCCCGGCACTGGAATAAGCTCGCCGCGCGACGACCATTGCACAAAACCCGCGGAGTTCGGCGAACCGATGGCGCTGGGCGCGCGATCAGAGTAGCAGGCGAACGTGATGACCAGCCCGAGATTGTAATTCAAGCTCGCCGAGGCCTGCGAGTAGTACAGTTCGTATTTACTCTCGACCCCTTTAACGCGTTGTCGCCCCGTTAGCGGCCGGCCCTTCTGGTTATGCCCAACGACAATTGTCTTGTACTTTCCCGGCGGGTGGGCGTCCGTCAACAGCCCCGTATGGTCAGTAAAGCCATGTCCCCAGAAGAAAAAGCCCTGAAGCTGGCGGCTGGCCGTATAGGTTGCGAAGTCCAGATAATCTTGGTTGGCCGTCGGGTTCCGAAGCGTCAGGACGTCGTACCCGCGCCGACGTAGCGTGCTCAGATCGTTCCCCCACCCGATGAGGAACCTGCCAACGCCACCCAATTCGCCGCTCCATTGCGCCATGACGAGGTTTGGGATGCGGACGAGCTGCTTGGGGCATAGCGGCGCGCGGTAATTCAATGCGCCGCCGTTCACGGTCCGCAGAGCCTTCATTACGGTGAGCCAGTTGCGCCATTGCTTGACGCGCAGCCCCACGTACTCCGCCAAGCCCATAATCGTGTCGCCCGCCCGGGATATCGCCGTGGCGTATGGACCGCCCGAACGCGTCACCTTCCAGAGCCCGATCGCGTCCAGCGCCACTGCTGGCGCGCCCCCGTCCGTCGCGTACGTGTTCCCCCCATTAATATATCCCGCCGGATCCTGCTCGATCCAGTTGCCCAGCGTCGGCGAATAATCGCGGTGGCGGAAGAGGTACAGGCCGGTGATGGGGTCTTGGCGGCCGCCTTGGTGCATATATTGCCAAGGCGTACCGGCAGACGTGGGTGCGAAGTTGCCATCACGCAATGTGGGCACCCCGTAGGGCGTGTAAGTGTACCGCTGCCCGATTCCCCACAGGCCGTTGCTGAAGCTCACGAGCGCCGTCGTATTAAAGTTCGCGCAGTTGCTTCGACAAGCGTCGAC
>JAJZCU010000022.1 GCA_021828935.1 Planctomycetota bacterium
CGGAAACGTTCTTACCACCGTCTCCGCCAGCAACTACCGCGGCGATCTGGTTTCGTTCTTAGGCAGCGGCAACCACGGGTTCTCCGTGGCAGGCAACTTCGCATCCAGCGTCGTGGACGTTTATATCCTTGATAACCCCAGCAATGTTCCGATCCTCCTGTATTCCAACAATAAACCGCCCTTTGGCCACGTTGACAGCCTCACGCTGACCAATATCTCCGGATGGGCCTATGCCCCCAGTGCCGGCAGCGGACCAGCCGACGTGCGCGTCGATGTGGGCGGATTTACCGGGATTCCACAGGCCGCCACCAATTACCGGCCAGACCTAACCCCGGTCGTGGGCTCTCCGAACCACGGGTTTAGCATTCCACTGGGCGCCGGCAGCAGCCCGCTTGGTCCGGGCGTGCATACCGTCAGCGTGTATGCGTTTAACCCGAATGCCTCGATCTCCAGTTCAAACTTCACCTTGTTGGATAGCACCACCCTGAACAACCCGGCGCCCATTGGCCACGTTGATTCAGTGACCAACAATCAGATCGTCGGCTGGGCCTATGACCCCAACGCCGGCGCCGCGCCGATCGTGGTCGACGCCCGCGTGAACGGCGTGCCGGTGGGCATCACGCAGGCCAATGTCAACCGCCCAGACCTGCAAAGCGGTCTGGGCAGTTCGAATCATGGCTTCGTGATCAACCTGCCGCGAACCCTCGTCGGACCGAACACGGTCACCGTTTACGCTTATGACAACCCGTCCAACATCATCGTGCCCATCGGCACGGTTACCATCAATAACCCCGCCCCGGTGGGCGTACTGGAAGCTGCCAACGCCAACAGCATCAGCGGCTGGGCATACGACGCTACCGCCGGTACCGGACCGGTCACGGTGCAGTTAGCCATTGATGGCGCAGCACGGGTCAGTGTCGTCGCCAATGGATACCGTCCCGATCTGGTTTCGAGCCTCGGCAGCCCCAACCATGGTTTTAGCGTAACCACCCCCACCCTGGGCTACGGCGAACACTCAGTTGTGGCCTATGCCGTCAACCCGTTTGATAACTCCCTGACGGAAATCGGATCGACCACCTTTGTTGTGCCCGCGCCAGTCGGCCATGTTGACGTGATCAGCGCCTCAAGCGTGTCCGGTTGGGCCTTTGACAGCTCCGCCGGAAATTCGCCCATTGATGTGCAGGTGAATATTGACGGCGTGTCGGGTACGCCTTTCCTGGCTAACCTCAACCGCCCTGACCTGCAGTCTGCCTTGGGCAGTTCCGATCACGGCTTCAGCATGACGCTGAACCTTTCGCCCGGTCAGCACACCATTGATGTATTTGCCATAGGGCCTACCAATGGCGAATACACCTTCCTGGGCGGCGGCACGGTTACCGCCTAAACGGTTTCGATAAACTCTGTGACTTCAGAAGGACGGCGCGTCACGGCGGCGTCCTTTTTTTTCGCCTTCGTTCCCGGGCAGAAACGCGACGGCCATGCTCAACACTGCGCAGCCGCTGCTTTATGCATGGGCAGCGACATTGCCATCCGCGCAATTATTGCGCAGCCGTTGTCTGCTCCCGCGCATTAACGCAGAGTCAAGGCCAAAATAAGTTAAAATAGATAATTTCTGAACTTTTGCTTGCCTCGTCATGCGCCGATAACTATCATGAGTTTAGTTGATCGTCCAACCATCTTTTCTCTCGGCACGGAGGTGCATCATGACCGTGGTTCAAAACTCCATTCATGCTGGCTTGCAGGAACGCATTACCGGCCCCACAGATGAAGTGCGATTAAGCTCGCGGGTTGGCGGCGCACGCGGCGCTGTGCAGGGCAACCTGCCGGAGATTCATGTGGAATCAATTCAGCCGTGGCGGCGCACCGCCCAGCGTTTCACCGCCCCACGAACCCCGGTTGCCGCGGCGCAGAACGATTGCCCGCCCGAGATCTATCTGGGCTGAACCCTTTTCCGTTATCATCAAACGCAGCAATGTCATGCGGCGCCGGCTCCCTGCCGACGCCGTTGTTTTTTTGGCGTTTTTTTTATTTATGAATCATGACATCCCGGAATCAACGCAGACACGCCCGTCCGCGCCGCGCACGGCGGCGCGCCAATGCGCCCCGACGCCGCGCCTGGAACTGGAACGTTCCGTGCGTTTTGGCCTGCATGAACCGTCGCCAACGGCCATTTCTGCCAACAGTTTCGCGGCCAACCCCATTCTGTCGGGCCTGGTTCCATTTGTTGATTTTGCGGTGCGCATCCGCGGGGCCGTGGACGAATCCACTGGTATGTTAATAAACATTCGGGCCATTGACCAGGCCGTCCGCGCCGTGGCCGCCCCGCAACTTCTTGCCTATTACCACCGGCAACGCGGCGCCGGGGCCACCCCTGAAACCAGCCCCGCGGGCCTCCTGCCGGGCTTAGCCCGCGATCTGGCGCGTGATTTTAATCCCCATGAAATCGTTCAACTGACCCTTTCATTAAGCCCTTATCTGCGCCTCCAATCACGGCCCAGGGAGTTGCCCATGGTCTGCATCGTGCAAAGTTTTGAATTCTCCGCGGCCCATCGGCTGTACAGCCCGGCGCTTTCAGACGCGCAAAATGCCGCGGTATTCGGCAAATGCACCAATCCCAACGGCCACGGCCACAATTACCAACTGGACGTTGCCGTGTCAGGGCCGCCCGACGCCGTCACCGGAGTGGTCATTCCGATTCACGCGTTGCAGGAAATTGTGAACCGCGAGATCATTTCCGCCTACGACCACAAACATCTGAATCTTGACTGCCCCGACTTCGCGGAATTAAACCCCACGGTTGAAAACATCGCCCGGGTAATTTTTAACAAATTACAACACGCCTTCCCCCCGCCGATCACGCTGGCATCCGTGCGCGTTTGGGAAACCCCCAAAACCTGGTGCCAGTGTTCGGCCGCAGAATTATAACGATCAATATCCGGCGTCAGCCCCGGCGATTTACCTTTCAGGCCCCCGCCACTGGCGCGGGCAGTTCCAGTGGTCCGGACCCGCGGCGGGAAAGGTATTGGCTCTGGAACGTCAGCACCGCCACATACAAGTAACCAAACATGAAAATACCCATAAATGGAATGCACAATAACGCACGGTCGGTGTCAATCGAAAGCACAATGCAGACCGCCAGGTAAAGCCCCAGCGCCAATTCCACATAGGGCAGCAACGTAAACTTTTGCCGGAAGCTGCCCGAGCGCTTTTTCCAATCCCCCGCTTTGCGCGCCCCCAGGCCGTACTTGGGCGTCCGCACAAATTCCCCACCGCGCCGGAACAGGCCCTCCAACGCCGCCACCACGTTGGTCAGACTAATGCCCATGCCCAGCGCCATGAGCAGTGGCACCATGGCGATCTTGCGCACCCAGTTTTCGCCCACTTCACGTTGTGAAACAATATAAAATGTGCCCGCGGAGCAGGTTAAAATCGCAAACAATCCCATCACCAAAACCCACATCACCGGCGATTGCGGCGTGAGCAGGTTCGATCGAAATGAAAAGGTGGGGAACAAAAGCAACGATAACAATACCGCCGGCAGATAGACAATGGCCGAAGACAGGTGAAACAAGGCCTCAAGCTTCACGCGCAGTGGATTGTCGGACCGCAGAATCCCCGGCAACAACTTCCGTGCGGTTTGCACCGTGCCCTTCGTCCAACGAAATTGCTGCTGTTTGAACGCGGCAATTTCCGGCGGCAATTCAGCCGGGCAAACCAGATCTGGCACGAAAATCATTTTCCAGCCGGCCAATTGGGCCCGGTACGAAAGGTCCATGTCTTCCGTAAGCGTGTCATGTTGCCAGCCCCCGGCCTCGGAAATGGCCTGCTTGCGCCAGATACCGGCCGTGCCATTAAAATTGATGAACCGTCCGCTGCGGTTGCGCGCGGTGTGTTCAATCATGAAGTGACCGTCAAGAAAAATGGCCTGGCAGCGCGTCAGCCACGAATCATGCCGATTCAAATGGCCCCAGCGCGTTTGAACGCAGGCCACCTTGGGCGCCGAAAAATAAGGCAACGCCCGCCGCAGCATATCAGAATTGGGCACAAAATCGGCGTCAAAAATGGCAATAAACTCGCCCGTGGCGCACGCCAGCGCTTCTTCCAATGCGCCCGCCTTAAACCCCGTCCGCACGGTGCGATGCAGATAGACAATATCCACGCCCTGTGCGGCCATGCGCCGACAGACTTCCAAAGCAATCGCGCCCGACTCATCCGTGGAATCGTCGAGCACCTGAATTTGCAACAGATGCCGCGGGTAATCCATGCGGCAGGCCGCTTCAATCACACGCTGGGCCACGAACTGTTCATTGTACATGGGCAATTGGATGGTGACGCGCGGCAGCGCCGCGGGCATTTCCGGCGGCACAGTGACCTTCCGAAAATGCTTGTAATACAAAAAGACTTGGAAGTAACGGTGGATGCTGAAGACCATCAGTATGGACATGGTCAGCAGGTAAGACGTTACCAAGCCGATTTGCAGCCAGGAATGCGTTTCAGACGGCATGTGTTTGGCGCAACCCCCGGCGGCACACTAAACTGGATTCCAGACCTGTCCCGAAGGTCACGCGCGTACGTTCCAATCATTCAGCGGCTAAAGGACTAAGTGTAAGCGTACCGGGAAGGCATTGCAATCAGTTTCTGTCTGACGGTCTGGCGGGACGGGTGCTTTAGACGGTGGGCCTTGCGGGAATTTTTTACCGGCTGAACCCGACTGTAGGGGGCCGCCGGCGCGGGCGGCCAACAGATATCGCCATCGATTGGAAATTTTTGAGGCCGTTGGGGTTCGTATACACATGACGTTTCGGCCCCGGCCGCCGATGTGCCGATGGGCGTTTGGGTGTGCGCCGCACCGCGTGAACAATCTTCTAGCCCCATCCATTCATGGTGGGGCTTGATTCCACGTTTCACATGCCGTCGTCCTGTGCGCGATTTCGCCGCCACCGGGCAAATCGTTCCCGCAGTTTCGGGATGGGGGATACGCCGCCCCGTGTTTGAAACGGGGGGCTATTGAGCGTCAGGTAGATAATGTCGCTTTTTTGTTCACCAAGTCAGCTCGGAACAATTAAGAAACCACCGGATCCGCTACCCATCGCGTGCTATCGCGGCCAGCCCGGTGCCCGTCTGGGTGGCGTTTTACGGCTATTCCCCATTTGTATGCCAACATTTCCTGCAATCCATGCGGCCTCGTTGCTTATTTTAGGCGATACTTTTTGACGACATTATCTACCTGAATGTCAATAATTTCGCGCTGTGTCTTCCGGGGGCGGAGACGGGCATCACGCGCCGGCGTTTGCGTGCAGCGCCCAACCCGCTGGCCGCCCGCGCCGCGGTCGTTTGACGCCTGACCATTGATTCAACTAGCATGGCGGGTCTGTTTTGGTCACGCATACTGCTTGTTTTTGGGTAACCCCATGGCCTTGGGCTCCGCGCTAAATCATGAATCAGAGGATACCGCATCCCCGCGCGCCACGCCGCCCGAGAATGCCGCGGCCTCCAGCTCGGACATCCCGACCAGCCAAGTCGCAGCTCCATTGGCCATTATCTCCGATATTCATTCTAATTTTGAGGCCTTAACCGCGGTTCTGGCCGAAATCGACCGCCGCAATATCACCCGCATCGCCTGCCTGGGGGATGTGATTGGCTACGGCCCCAACCCGCTGGAATGCATGGACCTGGTGCTGCAACGGTGCGAATTTTCCTTGATGGGAAATCACGACTTCGCCATTTTCTATGAACCGCACAACTTCAACACCGCCGCGGAAAACGCCGCGTTTTGGACCCGGTCGCAGTTTGAAAACGACCCGGAGACCGAACGCCGCAATCAGCGCTGGCGCCACTTGGGCGTGATGCAGACGCGCATTGCGCGCGACCGTTTCATCGCGGTGCATGCCTCGCCCCGCCGGCCGATTAACGAATATATCTTCCCGGATGACACGTACAGTGCGCCGGGCAAAATCGCCGCCATTTTTGAACGCGTGCCGCATTTGTGTTTTGTCGGCCACACCCATGTGCCGGGCGTGTTCGTGACGGACCCTGATTTTTACTCGCCCGATGAACTGGCCGGGCGGTATGGTTTGACCAGCGCCAAGGCCATTGTGAATGTGGGCAGCGTGGGGCAGCCGCGCGACCGCGACCCGCGGGCCAGCTTTGGCATACTGCATGCGGACAGCGTGGAATTTGTGCGCGTGCCATATGACGTGCAAACCACGGTTGAGAAAGTGCAGGCCATTGATGCATTGGATAATTTTTTGGGCTTGCGTCTGCTGGAAGGCAGATAGCGCCGTTTCCCCCCTGAGGAATGAATGAAAATCAATCAACTTATTAGGTACATGCTCATTGGCTTCATACTGGTCATGGTGTTTGACTTTGTATTTGCCCATTTTTTTGCCAAAAAGCAGCCTGCGCCCGCCGTTGTCGCCCGCGCGCCCGCGGCGCCCGCGGCGCCCCCGCAGGCGCCGACGCCCCGTGGAAAAGCCAACGCCGGCCCCAACTCCGGAAAACCCGGCGCCGCAAAAGGCGCTCCGGCCGCCGCAGCGCCCGGACCACAAACCATCATCCTTGGCGGCGCCGCGCCCGGCCAGCCGTACCACCTCGCCATCTCCCTGAACAACGTATCGGCCGCCATTAATTGGGTGAAAATTAACGCCAAATACTACCGGCAGAAAGTGGGCAAAAACGCCCCCTATTTATTAATGAAGGCCCCCGCCGATGCCCCGCTGCCTTTCTCCACCAGCAGCGTACGCATATCGGGTTATGGCGACTTCAGCATGGCGAACCAGCCGTGGGTCGTTTACAAACACGGCCCGCTGTTTGCCACCTTCGCCGATGCTCTGGCGGATGCCCAGGGCAAGCCGCTGGTGGATTTGTACAAAACCTTTCGCATCAACCCAAAAACCTACAACGTGCGCGTCAATTACACCATCAAGAATTGCACTGCCAAGCCGCTGACCGTCCGCGTGAACCAATACGGCCCGGTCAACCTTCCGCGCCACGGCCCCATGGACGGCAACCGCGACTTTATGGGCGCCCTCTACGACGCCAACAGCCATTACCTTGGCAACAGCGGCGTGCCGCAGGTGGAGGAAGACACGGCCCAGGAATCGGGCTTTGAACCGAAGGTAATGGGCGATTTTCAGGGCGTAAAACGTCTGGTGTGGGCCTGCGCCTGCAACCGATTTTTTACCATTATTGTGCGCCCCACCGGCTGGGCCGGCGCCCAGCGGCAGCCCGTGGACAGCGGCGGAACCATTCCCAAAATCAGTTATTTAAAATCCGTCACGGTTCGCCGCATTGACGCCGAACCAAATCTGGCCAACACGCGCGCCCCGGTGGCCTTGGAATTCACCGGCCGCAACCTGCTGGTGCCGGCGCACGGCCAGGCCACCATGCCGCTGACGGTTTTTATGGGGCCAAAAAAGCGTTCGCTGCTGGCCGGAAATCTGGCGGCGCCGACCACCTCGTCGGCTTATCAGAACGCCGTGTACCATTATTCCAGCGTGATACAGCTGGATCAGGGCCCCTGTTCATTTTTCACGTTCTCCTGGCTGGCGCTGGTGATTCTGAAATTTCTTGATTTTATTCACGGATTTATTGCCAACTGGGGCGTGGCGATCATCGTTTTGGTCATCTGCGTGCGCTTGTTGCTGCACCCGCTGACGCGTTACGGCCAGGTAAACATGGCCATGATGCAGCGCAAAATGGCCAAGATTCAGCCTGAACTTGACCGCATTAAAACCCGCTTCGCCAAGGACAAAACGCAACAGCAACAAGAAATTATGAAGGTCTACAAAGACCACAAGGTAAACCCCGCCAGCAGCGTTCTGGGCTGCCTGCCCATGCTGCTGCAAATGCCCATCTGGATCGCCTTATACGCCGGACTTTCCGTGGACATTGATCTGCGCCACGCCACCTTCATCCCCGGCTGGATCACCGATCTGGCCAACCCGGACACGGTGGCGAAATTCCACATGCCATTTCAGATTCCGTTCATTGGCTACACCGTCCACGGCGTGCATTATTTGCCATTAAATATTTTGCCGCTGTTGCTGACCGTGGTCTTCTTCATGCAGATGAAATGGCAAATGCGCTTGGGCCCCCGCCCCACTGACCCGCAGCAGCAGCAAACGCAGATGATCTCACAGTTTATGATTCTGCTGTTCCCCATTTTCCTGTATAACCGGCCATCCGGGCTGAACCTCTACATCTTTGCCAGCACCGCCGGCGGATTGTTTGATACGTATTTGGTGCGCCGCCATTTGCGGGCCAAAGGATTGCTGCCGGGCATGGACCCGCCGGAACCGGAAACCCCGGTGGTGCGCCGCGTAGCGCGGGACGGCTAATGGGCGTTTGGCGGGAGAGCCTTGTGGCATGGGCGTCATGCGTGCGGGTCGGCCTTGACTGCATCGGGATTGCTCCCGGCGCAACGAAACGTGCCGTGAACTCTTGACCGGTGACGTGATGCACCGCAGAAAATTTTGCCGTATGGCTGCCGCCGCTGTCGGTGGCGCGTGCGCCGCCGCGTACGCTTCAGGCGGCGCCGCAACAGCCACGCATCGACCCAACCTGCCCAAGGTCCACATCCGGCCGGATCATCGGGGTTTTGTTGCCCGCGGCGGAAGGCCCTTCACCCCATGCGGATGCGCCTATTTTCGGCCCAATACGGGCTGGGCGCCGCAGATTTGGAAAAAGTTCGACGTCGCCGCCACGCGCCGTGATTTGTTGCTGCTGAAGGCCCATCACTTCAATGTGGTGCGCCTGTTTCTGGCGTCGAACGCCTTTTACCCGAAGCCCGGCGCGCTCAACGGCGCCTCAGTGGACAAGCTGGACCAATTTCTTGATAGTGCAGCGGCCGCGGGAATATATGTACAGATTTGTGGTTTGGACCGATGGGAGGGCACGCCGAAATGGCAGCTTGCCGACGCCTTCACGCAGGAAGACGCCTTGGCCGCCCGCACGGAATTTTGGGCGGCATTGGCGGCGCGCTACCGCGGAAACAACGCCATCTTTGCTTATGAACTTGGCAATGAGCCCGCCGTGGCCTGGAACACGCCGGGCATGCGCACCGCATGGAACCAATGGCGGCACGCGCCCACCCCCATTCCGGCGGCTGCGGACAAACCCGGCGACCCAACCTTGCTGGCCTTTCAGAATTTTCGGGAACGCCTCGCCGAACGCTGGACCCGACAACCAGTCGCCACGATCAAAAAAGCGGACCCCGCGGCCCTCGTGACCGTCGGTTTGATCCAGTGGTCCGTGCCCGCCGTGGCCAATCCGGTGAACCTGTATTCCGGATTTCGGCCCGCCAAAATTGCGAAATATCTGGATTTCATGGAAATTCATTTTTATCCGCTGGCTGATGGCATTTATACGTACCAATCGGATGCCGTACGAATTGCAAATCTGGCCTATCTGGAATCGGTCATGCGGGAGATGGATTCAACGGGCCGCGCCGTGGTGCTGGCGGAATTCGGCTGGTACGGCGGAGGCGCCCTTCCGAACGCTGGCAACAGGCCGCCGGCAACCCAGCAACAA
The DNA here is from genome assembly GCA_021828935.1 of Planctomycetota bacterium. Taxonomy (GTDB): domain Bacteria; phylum Planctomycetota; class Phycisphaerae; order WQYP01; family WQYP01; genus JAJZCU01. The sequence continues at coordinate 9,532 of JAJZCU010000022.1, forward strand.
CAAGCCACATTTTGTTCACAAGAAGTAAACATCACCGAACCGCTGGCCTGCGGCTGGCTGAATTGGGCGATGTATGACACGCCCGCCGCGCAAGACGTAACCCGTTTCAGCGGATTGTTCCAATCCGATGGAAAAATAAAGACATGGGGACGCCAATTCGCGGCCTTGGTCGCCGACTTTCACAAGAATCCCCCGGCGCCGCACAAGGTGGGTCCGCGGCCCGCATTGCCGTGGGACGCCTGCCTGACAAGTTCAAAGGCGGCGGCGAAATTTCAAAAAGAGTATCTGCATGCGTTTCGGCGAGAGATGCAACGCACGTAACACGGCGGCGCCTTGCGCCGAGGCTTAACGCCGCGCCCCATCCGGCGTTTTATCTTACCGCCGGGCAATGCAACTGATACAATAACTCAATGCCCTCTTAACCGGAGACCAAAATTGACGCTCACTCTCGACCTGCCTGCCGATATTGTTGAACGCCTGCAACGCGGGGCCGCGGAGGCTGGCGTGCCAGTTGAAAAATACGCGCAACGTGTTTTGGATTCGGGCATTCCTTTGGCGGTGCCCGGCGCTGCGCCCAACGCAACGCTTTCGCTCTTGGCTGATTGGGCCCGCCAGGACGCAACCAATGATCCGAATGAACTTGCAGCGCGGCAGCGTGATTTGGACGACCTGGCGACGAGCCTCAACCGCAACCGATTGCAATCAGGCGGCCCGGGAATTATTTCCATGAGCCGCACTATTTTTCTGGACTCCGGCCCGCTGGGCCTGGTGACGCATCGCGCGGGGGTTGCGCAGGCGGATGCCTGTCGCGAGTGGCTCGCGTCGCGCATCGCAGCCGGAGACGAGGTCGTTGTTGCCGAAATAATTTATTATTAATTAAGGAGAGAGCTATTGCGCAGTGGCCGCACTGGTTCATTACGCCGCCTTGATGATTTCAATGCGCGCGATCCCGGGCGTTTTGTTCCCTTACGCAACGAGGCCATGCGCTTGGCGGCGCGGCTTTGGGCGGACATTCGTAAACAGGGGCTTCCCACCGCCGCGGACCACGCTCTGGATATTGATGTGATACTTGCTGCGCAGCGGAAGAGGTTGGCGCGGCGCAAAAAAACAGGACGAATTGACGAAGCGGAAAAAAAGGCACAAACGCACGAACCTGTTCCCCCGTTGAGGCTGTAATGTGATACTCGCCGGTCGCTCTTGTCATACTATTTGCCTGCAAATGATCCGAATTTGACCGCTGGTAAAGCGATCTTATCCAAGCCCTTCCGCTAGTCAAGCTTTCTTTACTAGCGGCCAATAGCGGGCGCGGTCATTCGGCTGGCAAACCACACGGTCCGCAGCGCGAAATGACGCCGTGGAACCACAGACCGCCCCAGCCCGCCGGAAACGAGATTTTGGCGCCGCCGCCCGCCGCGGGTATGATTGCCCGGGATGGCCCTTCACCCCGTTAAACGCCCTACCGTGGCCAACGCCACAGGAGAAAGAAACCATGCGGTACGTGATGAAGAAAAAATTGTTTTCCTTCGGCGGGGATTCCACAGTGAAAGATGCCGACGGGAACGATGCATTTTATGTCGATGGCAAAGTGATTTCGCTGCGCGGCCTGATGATCTTCAAGGACATGCAGGGCAACGAGCTGGCCACCATCCAGAAAAAGCTGCTGGCGTGGGGGCCGACGTATGAAATTTATCACGGCGGCCAACTGGTTGCCGTTGTGAAAGAATCACTGTTTACCCTGTTGGGCCACCGCTTCACCGTGGATGATCAGCATGGCCCCGATGACCTCGAAGCCAAGGGCAATTTTACGAATCACCAATATACATTCACGCGTGGCGGGCAGGTGGTGGCGCAGGTTTCCGAAAGCTGGTTTGCCATGACCGACACGTACGGCGTAGACGTGCCCAACCCCAATGACGCGGTGCTGATATTGGCCTGTACGGCGGTTATTGAGAAATGTGAAGAAGAGGCGCGCAGCAGGAATTAAACCGGCCGTGGGCGATCCCAATTACCTGACGCTCCGAAGAAGCCAAAAGAATCTCGTCAATGGAAGATATGTCAGCTCTTTTTGTTCGGCTCAATTCTGCGCGATGTTTTCATGGCCGGATGCGATTTTTACATTCTTGTAAATTTTTCAAAGGTCGCTTCTCGCGCCCCCTTCCGGTGCGATGGAATTTCGGGCACGCGAGCGTTGGTTTATGCGACGTAAAGCGACGACGCAGGCCTTCTTCAGGACATGGCGGATCGGCGAAATTCCCGATCACCATGATTCATAGTTTGCAATTGATCCAGCAGGCGGCGCAGGGCCGCCGGACTATGGGGGCGTTGGAGCTTTTTCAGGAATGCACCGGTTCGGTGAAAATTTATCACTTTGTATCACCCTATCCCGGGTCGTTATCTGCAACATCCGCATCATGGATGGTTCCCTCCTGGCCATCTGTGAAAATCTGTGTAATCTGTGGATCGCCGTCGTTGGTTTCCAAGCCCGGCGCCGGCGCGTCCGGATTTGATGGGCTTAGGGACCC
>JAJZCU010000449.1 GCA_021828935.1 Planctomycetota bacterium
AGGTCACCGGTTATCAAAATTTAAGTCCCGCACTAACCGCTGCCACGCAGCTTTCAGATTTGGGCGGCGCCACCGGCAGCGGCGTTACCGGCGGGCAAATATCCATCAGCAATGGAACGCAAAATGTAACGGTCAATCTCTCCAGCGCTTCAAGCATTGGCGATGTACAGAATCTTATTCAGGATGCCCTGACCTCATCAGGCATTGGCGGGACGGTTTCACTGGCTGGAGGACATCTGGCTGTGACAAATCCGTCGACGCCCCTGACCATCAGCAATGTAGGCAATGACGCCGTGGCCACGCAACTGGGCATCGCGCAAAGCGTCGCCGCCGGCGCCGGGATTACCGGCGGCAATTTGCAGCCGCGCATCACTTCCACCACGCCGCTTTCCGCATTACGCAACGGCGCGGGCATTGATCCCACCGGGTTTATTGTCACCAACGGTTCAACTTCCGCCACCATCACGCTGGCGGGCATGCAAACCGTGGGCGATCTGTTAAACGCCGTGAACAGCAGTGGAACCAGCGTTCAGGCCCAGATCAACGCCGCGGGCACGGGTATTAACATACTCAACCCCGTCAGCGGAAGCGCCATGACCATTGGCGAAAATGGCGGGACCACCGCCCAGGAACTGGGCATCCGCACCCTGCAACCCGGCACTGCGCTAAACACGCTTAACAACGGCCAGGGCATCACCCTGGCCAGCGCTTCCAGCAGCGGCCCCAGCGGAAATATTGTGATCACCAAAACCAATGGCGCCACTTTTTCCGTATCCCTGAACGGCATCACTACGCCCGGCGGCCTGGTTTCCGCCATTAATGCCGCCGCCGGAAATGGAACCGTCACGGCGGCATTTAACAGCAGCGGCAACGGCATTACCCTGACCGATTCCTCCGGCGGCGCGGGAAACCTTTCTGTGACCGCGGGCACGAATTACATCGGCAATGGCGCCAACCTGGGCATTTTCAAGACCGGCGCCGGCGCCACGCTGGCCGGAACTCCGATGAGTTTCGGAACCGATAACTTCCAAATCACCCAGCGCGATGGCGCTTCGTTTACCGTCAACGTCGCCGGCGCCGCCACCGTGCAGGACGTGCTAAATGCTATTAACAATGCTGGAGGAAACAGCGGCGCCACCAAGGTCACCGCCGCCCTGTCCGCCACCGGCAATGGAATCGTGTTAACCGACGCTTCATCCGGCAGCGGCACGTTTTCCGTGACCGCATTAAATGGTTCACAGGCGGCGGCCCAACTGGGCATTGCCGGTTCCGCCAGCAACGCAACGCCCGGCACAATCACCGGCACGGACATCAGCGGTCAGCAACCAGCTGGCGTGTTTGCCGGTTTATTAATGCTGCAGCAGGCCCTGGCCAACAACAATACCGCCGGCATCACGCAGGCCGCCGGCGTGCTACAAACCGCGCAAACGCAGGTCATCACGCAACATGGTCTGGTGGGCGCCCGCGAACAGGACATTCAAACCCGCCAAAGTGAACTGACCACCCAGCAGACCCAAATGCAGACGGCATTGGCGGCCTTGGCCGACACTAACATGGCTTCGGCCATTACGCAATTGCAGACGTTGCAGACGGCGTATCAGGCAAGCTTGAAAACCGCCCAGATCGCCACGAGCCAGAGCCTCTGGACCTTCATACAATAAAAGAATTATTGGACTATTTGAGATGATTTTATCGATAAATAAGTTGGAAAATGAGCGTTCCCTTGACCGCATCGCAGGCTCCGGCGCGTCGTTCCGCCAAAGCATTGCATGCATTAGACCGCAGGCTCAACAGGAGTTTCTTATGACCATTCAGACCAGCCGCTTCGGAACCCTTGAGGTTGACCCGGAAAAGGCCATCGTCTTTTCACGCGGCATCCTGGGCTTTCCCGGCGCCGGCCGCTTCGCCTTAATTGCGCCCGAGGCCGAAGGCTCCTTTTACTGGCTGCAAAGCATGGACGTGCCCGACCTGGCCTTTGTAGTTACAGACCCGCTGCTGTTCGTGCCCGATTACAATGTGAACCTGCGCGAAGAAACCCGCCTGCAACTGGGCATCAATCAGGTCAGCGACATCCAGATTCTCATCATTGTGAACAAAGTCGGCGACACCCTCACCGGCAATCTGCAGGGGCCGCTGGTCATCCATTCCGTCACCCGGCAGGCCATGCAGGTGGTGCTCAATGAAAAGCGCTACCAGACGCGTCACCCCCTTATGCCGCTGGTTCGTTCCACTGGCCGCACCCCGCCCCGCCGCTACGTCAGCGCCTCGGCTTAGGTTCGCAAAGCGGTACGATTTCCGAAAAAAATCGTCCGGGCCGGCGCGTTCCAGCGCCCCCGCGCCTGCCACGTACGGCGGGCATGTGTTCCGCGGGACGCGGCAATACAAAAAGTCATGCATACAATGATGCAGACAATTCATGCTTCCGTGGTCTTTTGACCCTGGCATGCCCGAGGCATTGATTTCTCGTGGGCATGCATGCCTGATGGCGTTTGCCGGAAGCATGGGAAGGAGTCCGATACATGCTCGTTCTTTCGCGCCAACGCGATGAAACCATTATGATTGGCGATGACATTGAAATTACCATCGTCGACATCCGCGGGGACAAGGTGCGCCTGGGCATTACCGCCCCCACCACCGTTCCCGTGCATCGCACAAGCGGCCCCCGATCGTCGGG
>JAJZCU010000023.1 GCA_021828935.1 Planctomycetota bacterium
CGGCCGGCGCCGCCGCCCCGCCGGCCGAATTGCGGGAAATTGTTGATAATGCGCCGGATGGCAAGTTTTCCGATAAAGAATTTGAGATGGACAAGCAGCGTTTTGAACTCAACAGCTTTATCAACCGCTGCCAGGCCGTGGCCGTGGCCATCAAGGCCTTAAGCGACCAGGAAATGCCCGGTTTTGTCTATTGGCTGGAAAATACCGGCCGCACGCACCGCTGCATGCAGTTTAGTTCCAGCCCCATAGACGTGGCGGAGCACTTAAAAAGCAATCTTTTTGAGGCCAAAGACAGCGTTATCCTCACCAGCGCCACCCTGGCCACCGGTCCGGCGCCGGCGTCCGGCGGGAAACCGGCCCGGGCCGACGCCGCCGCTTTCGATTATTTCCGCCGTCGCGTGGGCTTAAATGATGGCGCCGTGCTGCACTTAGGGTCGCCATTTGATTATCAAACGCAGATGACGCTGTATCTGGAAACGCAGTTGCCCGCGCCGGATTCGCCTGATTTTCTGCCCGCCGCCATGCAAAGGGCCATGGAATATATTAAACAAACCGAAGGGCGGGCGTTCGTGTTGTTCACCAGCTATGCCATGATGGACAAAGCCGCCCTGCTGCTGGAAGAACCTTTGCGCGCCCTGGGCTATCCGCTGTTGGTGCAGGGGCGGCAGATCTCGCGTGGGCTGCTGCTGCGGCAATTCAAGCAGGCCGATCACAGCGTGCTGCTGGGCACCGATACATTTTGGCAGGGGGTTGATGTGCCCGGCGACGCATTGTCCAATGTCATCATCACGCGGCTGCCGTTTTCCGTGCCGGACAAGCCCCTGACTCAGGCGCGGGTGGAGAAGCTCAAGGCGCAGGGGGGCAACCCGTTTCAGGAATTTTCGCTGCCGGAGGCCATTATTAAATTCAAGCAGGGCTTCGGGCGGCTCATTCGCACCCGCACTGATCAAGGTATCGTAGTGGTGTTGGACAACCGTTTGGTGGGCAAGGCGTACGGCAAGGCATTTCTGGCGGCACTTCCGCCGTGTCGCGTGATCCAGGTTTGAAGGCCCATGGGGGCGGCGGCGGATGGTCGTCTGCCCCGCCTTTTCAGTCCGACGCCAGATGGGGCTTGCGAAGAAATAATGACGCAAGCGGCCCAGTGGTCCCGGCTTTGCATTTTCTTTCAACGGCCGTTCTGCTTTGGAGACAATCATGTGTAGCCGGTTATTAAAACGTATGCTCTTGGGCGCGGCCGCCGGTTTGGCCGGAACTGTTGCCTTGCAGCTTCTGGAAATGGGAAAAGCACAGGTGGCCCCTGACGCCGAACCGCCCATCAAAGATCCGGGGCCGTTAATGGCCCGCATCGCCCTGCGCCGGGTGCCGCCACATGTGCGTTTGCGGCTGCCAACGGCCACGGAAGAAATCATCGGCACAATGCTTGGGCTGGGGTACGGCGCCACCTTTGGGATGATCTATTCCTCGGCACAATCAGAAGCCTTTAACGTAGTCCTTGACGGCACGGTGCTGGGCATTGGCTGCTGGGCCGTAGGCTACCTGGGCTGGTTGCCGGTGTCTGGCCTTATGCCGCCAATTTGGGAACAGGAACCCACGCAGGCCATCACGCCGGTGGTGGAGCATGTGGTCTACGGCATTGTCACCGTGGCGGCGTACGAGGCGTTGCGCCACGCGCTTGAATAGGGGGGCTGCTTCCGCCGCGGGCAACCGCGGGGCATGTGCTGGCAGGTTGGCGGCGTGGGGCCGGAACTGGTGGATGTCGGGCTATTTTTTGCCAACCTGCACTTCCAGCCAGAAATCACGTAAAACTTTATTAGCGGCCGCCGTGCCGATGCCTGCAATTGCGCCCCTTGGGCGCCGCGGTCGACGCGCATCGGCGCCCATTGCGGCAACGTAACGTGCATTCGAACGCGCACGGCATCGGCAAATATCAAACCCGTGACCAAAACTGTTAGCCGCCCGCGCCGGCCCCATTGGGCCGCGGCGGGCGCGTGGCGGCAGGGCAATTCTACGGCGCTGCGGGGTCGGCTGGTGCGCCAATGTGCCGTCGTGCGGAAGGAAATGTGGGGCACTGCGCTGCCGACGGGAACTGTGCTACGCAGGAAATGTGTTGCGCGCCCCCGCGCGTCTGCGGACGCGGCTAATAGTGGGCGTCGGATTTGTTCGCAACGGACGCGGGGTTTTGTGCGCCGAACCCGGCGTAAAATGCCCACGCAGTACCGCCGACGGCTGCGTGCGTTTCTCATGTTTTCAAAAAAATTGCCAAACCCAGTATCGCGGTAGGTCATGCATAAACCTTCAAAATCTTTTAAGGGTTATGCAATCAGTCGCGGAAACTGTCCAACAAGAACGGGGCCTTTTCCGGCGCCTCAAGAGCACACGGTGGGCCGGTTTGGTTGCCGCTGATTTGGCGCGCATGCGCATGGCCATTTTTCACGTGTAATGGCGCACATGGGGAAAAACTGATAACCAACGCCACTCGCCGGGTCGCAGTGAATCCAGGGGCTACGGCCCGGGGCCTGTGCAGGCTGCAGGAGTGCGGAACCGTTGGTTGCGTGTCGGTAATCAATGGCGCGCATGGACGCCCCCGGTCGTATACCGCTTTGCCCAGGGCGACGGCAGTTGGCGCCGAATCCAACCCGCCATGGCGCCCGACGGATGGCAATGTCCGCGGATGTCAATTCCAACGGAGAGAGTGGGATTCGAACCCACGCTGCGCTTGCGCACAGACCGGTTTTCGAAACCGGCGCCTTCAGCCGCTCAGCCATCTCTCCAGCGTATGCCGCCGGTGGCGACGAACGGCGGGTATGCCATTTCGACCGCCGCGCTGGTGACAATATGTTCATCGAATGCGGCACGCGGGTCAAGCGTGCCAAGGCTGCCAATAAGAAGAAGGTGATGACTGGAACTTGGCTCGCGCAAGAAAATCCACGCATTGCACTCTACAGAACCATCCCTTTGAAAAATGCGTGCCCTTCAGGCCTTCAATCATTCTTCGCAATAATCGGCGACATTCATGGCTTTGGCCCACCATTTGCCACGCTGGGCGTATTGACGCTCGCTACTTGGGGCTGACGTTCAGTTTCAACGGCGAACACCATGGTTGCTAGGAGTGCATCGTTATGTTGACCGGATCCCATTCTCATCAAGAAGGCTCTGTGGCCCGCGCGATTGAACAACAGACCGCCAAAATTCCGTCGGACGCGTTTCTGTGGACCGCATTCGGTGCGATCGGTCTTTCGCTGGCCCTGCAGGCCATGGGCAAGAAGCATGAGGCTACATTTGTAGGCCATTGGGCGCCCACGATTCTGATCCTCGGCGTGTACAACAAGCTTGTCAAGGTCGCAGGGTCAGATTAAACCTGCACACTGATGCCAGCGCAAGCAAGCAGCCGCTGTGCGTCGGACGCCACAAATGTCCGACGTTCGCAATCGGTACGCCGTTCGCTAATTCTTATGTTTTGGTGACAGCACCCGTGCGCGGCGCCGGGTATGTTTATCCACGGTTTACGAAAGGAATGTTTTATGCCCGATGACGCACCGAACATGCAGGAACGGATGGAACACATGGGCCACGCGGCCGGCGACATGGCTTCGCAGGCGCAAGATGCCGCGAAGCAGGCCAAGGACAAAGTTGCTGATGTCAGCCAGCAGAGTCTGCAATATGCGCGCGAAAAATCGCGCATGGTGCAGGACATGACCGAGCATTACGTTCAGGAAAATCCATGGTACGCCGTGGGCATTGCCGTGGGCGTGGGCGTGCTGGTTGGCTTGCTGATCAGCAACAGCCGCTCGTAGGCTGGGCTAAAACCATAGGAAACAATGGAGGCATCCGTCGGCCGCGAGATGAGCTCGCGGTGCGACGGACTTTTTTTTACCGCGATTGCAGCCACGGGTTGATCTGCCGTTCGCGGCCAATGGTCGTCGACGGGCCGTGGCCGGAATAAACCAGCGTCTCATCAGGCAGATGCATGACGCGCTGCAAAGAAGTCTGCATGTCACGCGGATTCGAATCGGGCAAGTCAGTGCGTCCGATGGATTGGGCGAACAATAAATCGCCTGCGAACAGCACGCTGTCGGCAGCGCTGTAGAGGCAAACGTGTCCGGGGGCGTGCCCAGGCGTAAACATCACAACCAGTTTGCCATCGCCCAAAGAAACTTCCGCATTGTCTTCCAAATATGCGTCCGCCTTGCGGGAAGGAATGACAAAGGGAATGGGAAACATGGCGCTGCCGGGTTGCGTCAGCTTGGGTTCATCCAGCCGATGGATCAATACGCGGGCGGCCGGGAAGGCGTCGGTGATCAGTTGATGATCGGCGGTGTGGTCCCAGTGCCCGTGGGTTAATAGTAAATACTTGACGGTCCACTTGCGGCGGGCCGCGATGGCCAGCAGCGGCGCAGCGACGCCATGCGGCGCGTCAATAATGGCGGCGTGGCCGGTGCGTTGATCGGCCACAATGTAACCATTGGTGGCCACAGGACCGCCGGTATGCGAATGAATTTCCATGGAGAGAGTATAGGTGAATGCCCAAGGCTTTCAACCATGTGCCGGGGACGGCGACGAGAGCCGCAGATGTGTCGAAAAATCCCCCCGGTGCCCCAGAACTGCGCTCCACCGACGCATTCTCGCCCGCCCCGAATGGGGCCGCGTGATATTGGCCCCGCGTTTCAACACGGGGTGGCGTATCCCCCGTTGCCAGGCCCCAGCGGGGCGGAAGGCGCGTCGCCCAGCAATGCAAACACTCCGCCCTTCGCTTAGCACATGGAGCAACCCAGCGCCCGCGGGAGTACATTGTCAAGGGCTTTACATTGACCGACCAGCGGCTCAAGCAGGGCGGCGGGGGCCGCTAATTTGAGGAGTTGCTGGCGCGGATTCCGGACAGCCATCCGTCGCCCTGGTTTCCGCCGGTGGATACGTGACGCGCGGCGGATCGGCACGTTTGTCAACCACGGCGAATGGCGTGGCGCGATGTGGTTTGGCTTGCGTGCGGCTGGTGATATGGCGGACTTCAATATCGCGCGCCAGCAGTGCGTCGGCAATCAGCGAGCGGTGGCAGCGCCACGGGACCGCCTCGGCGCACATCACGGCGATGCGTTTCTTGCCGGCCAGTTTGATAAGTTGCTGCAGTCCCTGTTCAAATTCCGCGGTGGCCATGTAGTCGGCATAGCCGCGGAAGCTGGCGTTGCGCCAGCCGGCGTTTACGGAGTCTCTGCGGCTGTGCCGCAGGCCGCCCAATTTTTTGATATGCCGGTAGGCGATGCGGCGGTTACGCAGCAATGGGGCGAGTTGTTGTTTGGAAAACCAGGGCATGCGGCGGGATTTGGGCACGGTGCGGGCATCAATAATTTGTTGAATGGCAAAAGTCCGCAGGAGATCAATAAATTCATCCATGCTGCGCGTGGAATGGCCAATGGAGTACAGCACCGGTAACGGCTGCTTCGCGGTCGTATGGGCTTTGTGTCGAACGGCGGCCATGGCAAATAATAGCGGTCGATACGGCGGCCTTCCGGGTACGTTCAAAACTGCCGCGTGCCGGAGCGCCACTCGCTGACGGAATGGAGCGTCTTGAGTTCAAAATCAGGGTATGCGGGGGCACCGCTTTGCGGAACGTCCAGGCCCTGTAATTCCGCATCGCGGCTGACGCGGCCGCCCAGCACGCGGCTGGATATTGCGAAGCCGACATATCCCAATCCAAACGCCACGATAATCAGCACGACCGCGCCGATGGCCTGCGCGCCAAGCTGCGCCGCATCTCCATAAAATAAACCGCGCACCGGCGCGGCAACGCCCTGCACGCCGGCGCCGAAGCGGCCATTGGCGAAAATGCCCAGGGCCAGCAGCCCCCAGACGCCGCACACGCCATGCACGGAAATCGCCCCCACGGGATCATCAATGCCCACGCCGTCAAAAAAGAAAATACTGTACACCACCAGCGTGCCGGCGATCAGCCCAATGAGCACCGCCGCCCAGGGCGAAACAAACGCGCACGGCGCCGCCAGCGCCGCGAAGCCAGCCATCAGGCCATTGCACATCAGCGATGGGTCTGGTTTGCCAAAGCGGTAACGCACCACCAGCATTGCGGCCACCAGCGCGGCGGAGGCGCCCAACAGAGTGTTAACAAAAATTACCGGCAGCGAAACATCGGGCGTAAATGCCGCCCACAGGCCGTTCATGGCCAGGGCGCCCACGGAAAACAGCATCGCACCGGCCATGACCATCGGCAGATGGTGGCCCGGCAACGCCTGCGGCTTTCCCTGCATGAATTTTCCCAGACGCGGCCCCAGAAGCATCGCCCCGGCCAGCGCCACCAAGCCGCCGAATGCGTGGACCACGCCCGAGCCGCCGAAATCAACAAATCCGTGGCCCATGGCCAGTTGGGCCAGCCATCCGCCGCCCCACGTAAAACTTGCGAAAATAGCAAAGGGAATGGCCACCCAGACGCAGTACCAGGAAAAATTATTCCAACGCCAACGCTCGGCCAACGCGCCGGTGGGAATGGTGACCGCGGTTTGGAACATTAAGAGCGCTATAAAGAATAGCAACAAAATGCCGTCATGCCGGACGCCGGCCAGAAAAAATCCGCGACCGCCGATCAGCCCGGCCCGGCCGGCGGCAATGGTCCAGCCATTGTGCAACCAATTGATGGCCCCGCCCAGGGTGTGGCGCAAGGCCGGGCCGTTCGCCCCGCGCGCCGCATCGCCCCAACCCAGGGCGAAGCCGAACGCCCAAAACGGAAGGGTACACAGCGGATGGGCAGCCAGGTTCATGGCAAAGGTGTGCGCCGCATTTTTGGCCCGGCACAACCCCGATTCCACCAAGGCAAAACCGGCGTGCATCAGCAGCACCAAGGCGCCCAGAATCAAAATCGCCAGCCAGGCAGTCGGCATGGCGTGGAACGTCGGCGGCGGCGCCGGACGTAGCACATGCACCATGTGGGGAACAGATACCAGGGGCATGGCGGGCGCCACATGCGCCCCCTGGGCAACGGGCGCGCTGGGCATGGCGGAATTTAGCGAATTGCGAACGTGGACGATCGCCGGCAGCGGCGCGGCTGCAAATGCGGTGGTCTGCATTGGCGTTGTCCCGCCCGAAACCCCGCCAGATGAGAACCTCAGTCGAATCATGCCGCACCGTTTCCTTCGTGCATGCGATCAACGGCGAATATAATCGATTCGACCAGCCTGGCGCAAGAGCGAAGAAACCCTCCGTGCCGCGCTTGTACTGTTCGCGCCGCTGCTTTAACGGCACACTTTATCCGCCCTTAAGCCCTGCCCGAACTGCGGGCATCATCAACCGCCAATTGAGAATCGGTACACAAAGACAGTGCCGTGAGGATCGTCAAGGCGCCGCATCGCTCCAAAAACGCGGGATTCCCCGCAATACGCAGCGTTCCTAGCCGTGTTGCGTGGCGGGCCGATTATCGCGGCTGGCGTTCAATTGCGCAATGAAAAGGCATTTGGCCGTAAATTGTCACCGCCTTCCGCTTCTATGCCTAAAAACTAGGCAGCCGGGGCGGGCGCGCCGGCAGTGGCGGCCAGTCTTTTCGCTGTGGATTGAGGCAGGTTAAAATAGTGAAGATCGCCGCGATTCTTCTGTGGCTTTTCACAATTCTGGCGTATATGATACGAAATTGTGCAGCCGTGTGGTTTACGGGAAGAGGCAGGGGAATGCGCGGCGGGCGGATATGCCTGCTATTTTTTTCTGCTAAACATTTGCCCGCGGCGCCGCCTGTGGCGTTGCGCGGTTCTTTTACCGCCGGTCGACTCAAGGAGGAACCCGATGAACCTCGATCTTTCCGTGGATAAACTTTATGAAACCGGATGGCAGCCAGATGATTCGCCGGGATTCGACCGCCTGCCTGATGGTCGCAAATATCCGTCCGTATTAAAGATTCAGCAGATTTTCGCCGGCCACGGTTTTGAACTGGCCATTCGCAAGGTGCAATTGTTTGATTGTTTCCGCGCGGTATGGACGGACACCACCGGGGCGGCGCAAGGCGCCGTGGTCGGCGCTGACGAGGGTGAAGCGGCGGTCTACGCGCTGGCCCAAATGCGCCGCAACCAGCCGCAGGCCAGCCGGCAGCCATGAGGCATCATGATGTTGGCCGGGGCTCGCTGGCGGGTCTGGACGTTGGAGTCACGGCGCCACCTCCGCCCCCCGCGCCGGCAGACATGCGCCCGCTGCAGGCAGCATTTCGATCCATGGGATCATGCGGCGTAACGCTTTGCCGCGGTGGCTGATTTCTGATTTCTTACCAATGGGCAGTTCCGCGGTGGTGCAATTTAATTCCGGCATAAAGAACAGCGGGTCATAGCCGAAGCCGCCGGCGCCACGCGGCGCATGCAGCAGCACGCCTTCCACTTGATCCGTCACCAGTGCGACCATGTTGTTTGGAAATGCCAGGGCCATGACGCAGCAAAAGCGGCCCGTGCGGCGTTCGGGCGGAACATGGGCCAGGGCTTGCAACAATTTCGCATTATTGGCGGCATCATCGGCGTGCGGACCGGCATAGCGGGCGCTGTACACGCCGGGGGCGCCGTTCAATGCGTCGACGCACAGGCCCGAGTCATCGGCCAAAGTTAATAACCCGGAATGGTGCGCATAATGCAGGGCCTTCTTAATGGCGTTGCCGATAAACGTGGGCTGATCTTCCACGGCCTCGGGCACGGGGGGAATATCGCGCAGGCCCAGCAACGCAACGGCCATTTGGCGCGCCGCCAATTCGTGCTGAATTTCGCGCAACTTTCCGGCGTTGGTGGTGGCCACCAAAAGTTTAAGTTGCGTGGGTAAATCATGCATCATCAATACCTTTTATTCATAACCGTCAAACCGTCTGATTCTCGGCGCCATGGCGCGACGGGTTATTGGGGGGTTATCCGGCCAATAGCGTCCGCAAGAACGTCAGGTGGTTTTGATTATCATGAAATTCTTTCAGCAGCCGGTTGTATGTTGCGTTATTTTTGGTGCAAACAAGTATCAGTGGCCTTGGCTTGCGGTCGGTCACAAAGTCCAAATCACATTGATTACGCTTAATTTCCGATTCCAGGTGGCGGCGCCGGGCCTCGGCCATTTGAAAGTTGTGCTGGCGCTCGGCCGGATTCGCAAGAAACGTATTAAGGTCGCGGCAGTCGGCGCATGGGCATTTCACATTGGCGTCCCGCCGCAGGTCCGCGGGCGGCTCCGGCATGGCGGCTGTGAGCGCTTCCAATTGGCTCACGCAATGTTGCAGCCAGCGATTCCACGACTTCAGGCAATGCCCGTGCGTGGTTTCAAGCCATTGGGCGGCTTGTTTTATTGCCGGAATTATCGTTTCCTGGAGCGCGTACAACTGTTCATTTGCGGCGAGGTGTTCAACGAGGTGCGTGAGCGGATCGTCGGCGTCAACCGCCAGCAGGGCGACGACCAGCGGCCCCAGAATCGCATTCCGGTCGCTGGTATGCGGGCTCCGTGGCTGCGCCGGTGCGTCCAGTTGTGTCAGTGCCGCCACCGTCTGTTCGGCCAGCGCGTGACAAAGATGTTGGGCTGCTGTCGCCTCGGCGCCGGAGGGAAGCGCGCCGGCCGCCTTGCATAACCGCCGCAAGAGCCGCACATTTCGGCCGAAAGCATGGGCATTGGCGGAATCGAACAGCGCGGTAAGTTCCCGGTGAAATGCGTGCCATCCGTTTTTCGATAATATGTTAGTAAGGGCGCTGCCCGGTTCAAGGCTGGCGTCTTTCTTCAGGGTTTCACTGAGGTACATGCGCACCAGCGCGGCGTCATTAATAAATTCCAGGGCGTCCAGGGGTTCCGGAGGCGTGCTGTAAGGCGCGGCGGTCCACGAGATATAGCTCGAATCGGCCTTTGTGGGCCACTGCGCAAGAATTCGTTGCGCAAAAAGCCGGCAGCGTTCCCTGGCCTCCACCGCGTCATCACCGTTTGCCGCGCGCGCCCGTGCGGCCATGGCCGACAGTGCGGCGACGGCCTGCTTTGCCCCACCGCTGCAGAGGATTTCGAGATGATGCGCGTCCGGCCACAACACGATGGCGGCCCGCCGGTATCGTCGCTCCAGCGTCAGGCCTTCATTGCCAGTGTCGCCCTCGACGTCTTGCTGGGGCTTCACGGTTTTCATCCAATCGTCGGGAAATATTTCCGTTGTGTCAACAGCCAACGGCCCGAATTGCGGGGATTCGCCCTCGGGGCTTTGCCAATGGTCTGCGGTGAGGCTGGTTTCATACACTTCGATGATTGTATATTGACGGCCTTCATGCTCGGCGCCATCCGCGGCTGGGCTCCGCGACGATCGGCGACCGTACCCGTCGTCTTCATCCACGCCGCTGATTTCGAAAAATTCCAACAGCGCGAGGTGCACATGACATCCGGCCTGCCGCGCCGCCTCCGCCAGCACGCGGGCCCGCGCCGCATCGACGCCCTTGAGGTTGGTCCATGTCAGGCCGTCCTGCGTGTATTGGTGTTCCAATGGTAACGCCAGCTTTTGCAAAGCCGCAGCGCCAACCGGCCACTGCTTTAACGCCGCCGTCAACTGCGCAACGTGTTGCTGATGCCGCGGCGCGCCGACCGGTTGCCTCGGTTTTGCCAATACTAAATTATAAATCAGGCATAGGCGATGCCCACTGGTCAACGGTTTTACTTCGTGTTCACAATCGGCATAGAAAGCGGCATACTGGATTTGAAACTTGGCGTCGGCGCCCGCGAAATCGACCACGCGCTGGGCGTTTTCATGCCGCACAATTAATTCGCCGCCGGTGTAGATGCACGGCAGCGCGACCACCAGCGTGGCCACCATGCCATCGAGCTTTTCGCCGTCACGGTGCGGCAGGAAAAAACTGCCCTCTTCATACAGCAGCAGATTGTAAAGATGCGGTTCAAGCTGTCGGCCCTCCAATCCCAACTCGTTTTGCACCCGCGTCACAATTTCGCGCAGCGCGGCGTTCCACGCGGGATTCGTCAGCGTGAATTCATTGGGAGACAATCGCCAAACCCGGCGGACTTTTGTATCAACCACCGTCTGCGCGCCCTTGCCATACGGCGCCTGCTCGCAAACCCCCTTGAGCAATTTGGCCTGTTCAGCCAGCAGCGGCAGGCCGATTAATCCAACGCCCCGAACCTCCAGCCCCGGCGGCACTGGGTCGGCCACACCACTGGCGCAAAACACCCCCGGCCGGTCCACGGACTCGACGGCGGAGAGCAGTTCCGCGGTAAAATTATTCTGTGAAGATTGTTGCATTAAAGCAATCCCTATCATAACAAGATACGCCATTGGCCACGGGGCGCCCGCGGTGAACATGGCAGGCCCCGCCGCCACGGAAACGTTAACCAGTACCCATGCTGAAGATCAAGCGCGTGCCGCCGCCGCGGCGCCCTGATGTGGCGAACGGACAGCGGCGGCATTTGAAAATGTGTTTTCATGAAGCTTCCGGCGCCTCGCCAAACCCTCGAATGTCCGCCAAATGCTCTGTTGGCATCTTCTCCGCCGTTAGGCTATCATGCAATTTGCGTGAACGCCGGGTCGCTCCGCCTGGAGCGGCTGGTTTGGGACGGGCAGGAAGCCGCAGGTTCAAATCCTGTCGCCCCGATATCCATTCTGCCCGAAATACAGTCAGTCTTCCGACCCAAGTTTCCACTCTTGGTCGATGACATCGGAAATCTTGCCTTCCTTGGCAAGCTGCGGAGCATCCGCAAGAGTGACGACATGCCAGCGGATTATTTTGCTTCAGAATCGGATGACACCCTGCGCGACAACTTCCAGATTCTGGATTGCGGTCTTCTGGCGTCAGGGCGATTTGAAGAGTTTGTCCGGGTGCGGCGTGAACTGATTGCCACCCGTGTGCGGAACGCGCTGGGACGCTGAACTGCGGCAAGTTGCCGTGAAGTATCTGATTGGCATGAGCAAGCATATGTCGAGACCATGGACCAGACGGGCCAAAGCCCAGCCGGATTGGGAAAGCGGTGCGCGGTGTCAACATAGGAGTGAACAGGAATGATGACGCTGCGTTCATTTAAGAAGGGGTTG
>JAJZCU010000450.1 GCA_021828935.1 Planctomycetota bacterium
GCCGCGGGCCAATGGGCGCAGCCATTTGTCACGGCCAAATGCATTGCCGACACACCAGGCCGGCGCGCCCGCCAGCATTGCAGTTTGGCCTACGCGACAGAAAATTAAATTTGATTTGCTTTTGCGGCGGCGTGTGTTATATTAAGTTACAAAGCACAGAATTGCCCGTGGCAGTCTTGTTTGTCATCCTTTCAATTCCTTTTAGGGAGCGTCGTATGGTGTCTCGTTCACGTTTGGTGCATGTTGCGTCCGTCGGCGCCATTTTCCTGTCCCTTGGGTTCCTGGGCGCGGCGGCCCACGCTGATTCAATTAGCATTGCCAACCCAAGTTTCCAGAATGGGTCCGCCAACTATCCCGGCTACACCGCGATAAGCGGGTGGACAGAAAACAATACGAATAGTGGGGTCAATGGCCCTGGCCAACCATTCGCTAACGGTACAAACTTCCCAGATGCCAATCAGGTGGGTTTTCTTCAAAATAACGGAACGTCTGGCAGTGCTCCGACATCAATAAGCCAGAATATTTCCGGCCTTACGCCGGGTGAGCAATATTGGTTCCAGGTGTTTTATAACGGGCGCGAATCAGGCGGGTCCACGGCCGCGCCTTCGCCTGGCTTGGTGGCCACCTACGGAAATCAACCCATTGCCAGCGTCAGCAATATTTCAACCACAAACCCCAACTACACGTTGCTAAATGCGGCTTTTATTCCCACCAGCAGCTCCGGCACGCTTACCATCGAAAACTCGGCGCCCAGCGCCGTTTCGGGTGACAACACGCTGTTAATTGATGCGGTCTCTGTTATACAACGCAATCCGGGCCAAATAGTAATCGCCAACCCCAGCTTTGAAGGCAGCACCAATGAGACTTGGGTATACCCTGGTTATATTACCAATATTGGTGGCTGGAACACCACCGGCCAGACGGGCGTGAATACGGCAAACGGCCCGTTTGCGGATAATGGCACCATCCCTGATGGCAGCCAGGTCGGCTTTCTGCAAAATAACAATGCCAGCACCGCAGCGGCCAGTCTGAGCCAGACGCTTACAGGGCTTACCGCCGGCACAACATATCAGCTTAAGTTCTACTACAATGCGCGGCTGGGCGCCGGGACCAGCGACGAGGGAAATCCTATTCTGGATGTCAGCCTGGGCGGGACCCCGCTGGCGGGTAGCGGTCAGACCGTTTTGCCTGTCGGCTCCTCCCCTGGGGCGGCAGCTCCCTATGATGTTTTCACCGCAGACTACACCGCGACCGGCTCCAGCGCCTTACTGGACGTCTCCAATGGGGCACTTTTCGGAGGAGCCGGCACGCCTGACAGCACGCTGCTGGTGGACAATTTCTCGCTGGCCCCTGTAACCGCGATCCCGGAACCGGCGTCCTTGGCCCTTGTTGTCGTGGGCGCCACCGCTTTTTTGATGCGGAAACGCCGCCGCGTAGCCTGATGCAATGCAAGCCACGGGCGCCCGCCAGCAGGCCTTGTCTTATGTGGACGGAGGAGGCGCGAGATTTTCGGAGGTACCAACTTTGAAATCTTTCCCTGCCCAAGTTTCCGACCAACGCAGTTCTTCCGGCTTCACGCTCGTTGAATTGCTGGTGGTCATCGCGATCATTGCCATTCTCATATCGTTGCTGCTGCCGGCGCTGGCCAAGGCGCGCGGCGAGGCCCTGCGAGTGGTGTGCGCCTCGAACATGCGCCAAGTTGGAATGGCGCTAAACATGTACTCAAATGAGTACGATGGTCAGTATCCCGACACCATGGCCACCAATTGGCCCTTCGGTGAGTTCGGCGGTGCGGCCGCATTTGAACCGTCGTACGGGCTGGAACTGTTGTATTACAAATCAATTGCGCCCTCCCTTTACACGAACGCGGCAACTCGCTTTCAGGCCGGACTTTTAACGCCCGACAGAAGAGGGCTCAGACTGCTCTATTCCACCGAGCCGGGTCAGTTTCAGGAGTCACAAATTCCCAATAGCTACTTCAACATGCAGAACCAACTCATTGATTGGAACTTCTACATCAGTGACTGCTATTGGGTTGATCACGGCAACTATTCTTCCGCCACCGGGCGGGGCGACGTGGATTACAACCCGCAATACGACGTCGGCCCCAGCATCGGCGTGTCCATGCCCAACGATTGGCAATGGTACAACGACGACCCGGAGCATGAGCCAGCGCTAAACTCGGGCTCCGGTCCCGGCGCTCTGCTGGTGACGGACTCAGCGCTGTTTAGCAATCTAAAGGGAACGGCAGGGCTGTCATTTCCAACATATATCAGCGCCCAACATGCCTTCAGCACCACAGGGCAGGCCGCCTCGTGCCACGTTGGTCGGAACGGGAACGGCGTGCCTTCGGGAGCACATGAAATGTATACCGATGCTTCGGTTGACTGGGTTCCCATGTCGAACATTAAGGTGCGGGCCTACCGGGCTGGTATTTACATGGGATATTAGCCGAACACCTTGGGACGGTCGACGATAGCCCCGGCCGGCGCCGCATTCGCCGGGCCGACTTTGCGGGTTTGCTCTGCGCCGCGGGCCAATGGGCGCAGCCATTTGTCACGGCCAAATGCATTGCCGACACACCAGGCCGGCGCGCCCGCCAGCATTGCAGTTTGGCCTACGCGACAGAAAATTAAATTTGATTTGCTTTTGCGTTGTATAACAGA
>JAJZCU010000451.1 GCA_021828935.1 Planctomycetota bacterium
GCTCTTTGGCCAGATGGGCATGTACGGATTTCTTATCATTCACCCGCGCGTGCCGGAGCGCATCCGCATTGACCGCGACTTTGCCATCTTCCTGGCGGAATGGGCCATTCCGCCAGGCACGTACACGCCCAACCCCAACGTGATGCTGGATTTTGATTTGTTTACATTCAACGGCCGCGTATATCCCGGCACCGCGCCGCTGGTGGCGCGCACCAATCAGCGCGTGCGCATCCGTCTGGCCAATTTAAGCATGGACAGCCACCCCATTCACCTGCACGGAACCCGCCTGTGGATCACCGGCACGGATGGCGACCAAATTCCGCCTTCCGCCCGCTGGCCCGTGGCCACGGTGAACGTGAACCCCGGCGCCACGCGCGACGTGGAATTTGTGGCGGATAATCCCGGCGATTGGGCCCTTCATTGTCATAAAAATCACCACACCATGAATGACATGGACCACCATATTCCCAATTTAATCGGCGTGAATCAGGCCCATCTGGCCAAAGAGCTTAACAAGGTATTGCCGGGCGGGTACATGCCCATGGGGCAGAACGGCATGTCCAACATGGGCAAAATGCACATGCCCCTGCCGCGCAATACGCTGCCGATGATGTCCGGCACGGGCGAATTTGGTGACGTGGAAATGGGCGGCATGTTCACGGTGTTTAAGATTCGCGATCATATCCGGCCACCCTATGCCGACCCCGGCCCATACCATTTCCCGCCCGGCACCGTGGCGCACAAAGTGGAATGGCCGCAGCCGGGGTGGACGGAATGAACGCAGTGATCGCCCTGGTTTTTCCGGGGCGGCGTACAGACGCAGCACACGGAAAAGCTTTTGGTTCAAGCCACGGCACAGGCGGTTTACGCCCGCTCCAGCCCGTATGCGCGCATGGCCGTTCCGCCGCGGATGGCGGTCTGTTCATCGGTGGACAGGGGCTTGATAAAGTTTTCGACGACCTCGTGCCATTGGGCGTAGCTGGCGCCAAGCAGGCAGACCGGCCAGTCAGAGCCGAACATGAGGCGGCTGGGGCCGAAGGCATTCAGCACGGCGTCTAGATAAGGGCGTAATGTATCGGGCGTCCAATTCGCCGGGTCGGCCTCAGTGACCATGCCGGATATTTTGCAGCAGACGTTGGGGCGGCGGGAAAGCTCGCGCAAATTTTCGCGCCACGGTGAAAGTTGTGCATCCCGAATTCGCGGCTTGGCGATGTGATCAAGAATGAACGGCTGGCCAGGATGCCGGTCAACGAAGGCAATGGCCTCCGGCAGTTGTCGCTCAAAAACGAGAATATCATACGCCAGTGAAAAATTTTTCAAGCAGGAAATACCGGCATTGAAATCATCGCGCAGCATGTAGCCGTCTGGTTCCGCTTGAACCACATGCCGCACGGCCCGCAACTTCGGATTTGCCGCGAAACGCTCAATCTCCTGCGCCACATTCGCGGAAACCAGTGGAAGCCAGCCGACCACGCCGCGGATGAACGGATTGGCCTGGGCCAATTCCAGCAGCCAGCGCGTCTCTTCCACAGTTTGACGTGCCTGCACGCTAATCGCGCCCGTGATGCCGCAGGCCGTTGCGGCTGTCTGCAAATCAGCGGGAAGAAAATCGCGATGCAGCGGGCGCATCGTCTGATCAATCCAGTCGTATTCAGCGGAGGAGTATTTCCAAAAATGCTGGTGCGCGTCAATGTTCATCGCGTCTCCAAGTTTTATTAAACGCCACGGGTCAGGAAGCCGCCATCAATGACGATCGTATGGCCGGTGGTAAAACTGGCGGCGTCGCTGATTAAATAAATGGCGGCGCCCACCACCTCGCCGGCTTCGCCGAACCGATCCAGCGGCGTGTGCTGGCGCAGCCACGCGCCGCGCGGCGTGCCTTCAATTAACGGCCGGTTCAGATCCGTGGGAAACACGCCCGGCGCAATGCCATTCACGCGAATGCCATATTGGGCCCATTCGTTGGCCAGACCGCGGGTCAAGCCCATCACGCCGCTTTTTGAGCAGGCATAGGCCAACACTTCAGACAACGACATGTAAGAGTTCAGCGATGCGATGTTGATGATGCTTCCGCGCAGGCCGTGGGCGTCGGGCGTTTGGTCTTTCATTACGCGACCAGCCGCCTGGGCCACGATGAAATTGCCAACCAAATTCACGTTGACAATGCGGGCAAACTCCTCGGGCGGCATTTCCAATGATGCCTGCTTTTTAATAACCCCCGCGGCGTTCACCACCGCGTCCAGGCGGCCATAGCGTTTTACGGTGTGGTCAACGGCGGCCTTTACGCTGGCGGCATCGGTTACATCCAGGCGCAGGGCGCCATGGTCAGGGCCCAATTGTTCTTTCATGGCCGCCACTTTTCCCGCGCTGCTGGAACCGGCGATCACACGGGCGCCGGCCTCGGCGAACTCCATGGCGATGGCCTGCCCAATGCCGCTGGTGCCGCCGGTCACCAGACAAACCTTGCCGGAGATGTCTAATTTATTCACTGGCATGATGATTCTCCAATTAAAATGGGAAAAAAGACGGTGTTTCTTTTGCGCCGCATCGCCACAGGATCGCAGCTTGGGACGGTGTTGATCCACAGATGGCCCAGCGGGCGCCCCCAGATTTCCACAGATTAAACGACGACGTCGGGGGGGGGGGGTAATCATTAG
>JAJZCU010000452.1 GCA_021828935.1 Planctomycetota bacterium
TGGCGTACAAGGCGTATCAAAAATCGGGCACGCGCCGCATCGCCGCGGGAGATACCGTTCTCATGCACTGCAATTCGTATGTTCACGGGTTCTGGACTGACTTAACCCGCACCTATTCCGCGGGCCGCGCTGACGATCAGCAACGCCGAATCCATGACGCCATCATGGAAGCCCGCGCGGCGGCGCTGGGCGTCATACGCCCCGGCGTAACAGCCTGTGATGTGGACCACGTCGCCCGCGGCGTTATGCAGCGTTACGGATATGGCGAACAATTCGTACATCCCACCGGCCACGGAATCGGCTTCGGCGCCAATGACCACAACGCCGTTCCCTGCCTGCACCCCAAATCCGCCCATGTGCTGGCCGCCGGCATGGTCTTTAACGTGGAACCGGCCGCCTACATTAAGGATGTCTGCGGATTACGCCACTGCGACATGGTGACCGTAACCGCCGACGGCATGGAATTGCTAAGTAATTTTCAGGCGGACGCGGCGCCGTTGATCATTGGACAATAGACAATGGACTGATTCTCGACGGCGCGCGACCCGCGGTCTCGGTTTTTTGGCGATTCACCGGTTCCGCGCAAATATTGCCCACACCCTGCATGGTTCACGTCCAAAAAACATGAAAATGCATCTCACACTTTTTTTTTGACCGGAACGCTTGCACCCGCAGAGCTTGTCCGCTAACTTTCGCGATAAGCAACTTTCATGGCGCTTGGTTTTCCGATGCGTTTCTCGCGGACGGCGCTGCAAATATTGTCACGAAATCGTGGAAAGGGTGTGCATGAAACGTGCGTTTACACTGGCGGCGGCGGCTTTGGCGGCTACGACAGGTCTTCTGGCTGGATGTGTCAACCACGGTTGGGGCTCCCACTCAGGCTCGCATAACGCCGCAGTCATTCACCGCCGCGCACACAGCGCTGTCGCGTTGAAGCTGGCCCGATCCGCCATGGCGTTTCGGCCACCGGCCGTGCCGCTGCTGGCTGTGGACCCGTACTTAAGCGTGTGGAGCGAAGGCACGCAGTTGGCCAATCATCACGCCCGGGCGTGGTATCATGCCCGCAATAATCTTATTAGCATTGTACGCGTGGATGGCCACCCCTATCGCATTATGGGCGACCATCCGTCCAATGTCCCGACCCTGCGCCAACTGGGCGTGCAGGTGGAACCTACCCGCACCATTTATCATTTTATCGGCGCCGGCATTCGCCTGCGCCTGACCTTCATGACGCCGCGTCTGCCTTCAAACCTCAACGCTCTGGCCCTGCCCGTGACGTACATTAAATGGCAGGTTTCCTCAGCCGACGGCGACCCTCACCGCGTTTCAGTGTTTTACAGCACCAGTTCGCAGATTTCTGTGAATGCAAGGACGCGGCGCGTGAAATGGAAAACCATTCACAGCCATGGCCTCACGGCGTTGAAAGTCAGCGCGTATTCACCAGCGGTGCTGCAAAGCGCGCGGGGCCTCCAATGGGGCTCCATTTACACCGCCGCCCGGCGCAACCAGGTGGCGCAAAGTGAAATGTCGCTGCGCCGTGACGCCGTGGCCAGTTTTGTCCGCTCCGGCCGCCTGGTGGCGCAGAGTCTCATGGGGAAAATGCATCGCGTAAGTAAGGGCTGCCCCGTGGCCGCCATGGTGATGCGCTTTGGCCGCGTTTCCGCGCGCCCGGAAAGCCATTGGCTGATGGTGGGCATTGATGAGCAATGGGCCATTAATTATTATCACCAGAAGCTGCGCCCGTACTGGAAGCGGCACAACGCGTCCGCCATGCACATGCTGGTCGGCGCCGCGCACGCCTTTCCGCGACTGCGAAGCCAGTGCATCGCGTTTGACCACAGCGTCATGGCTGATTGTCAAAAAATCGGCGGCACAAGGTACGCCCTGGTTGCCGCTTTGGCGTACCGGCAGGCGCTGGCCGCCGATGGCCTGGCCGCCGACCCGAATGGTCAGCCGTACCTGTGTACCTTTGAGAACACCAGCGGCGGCGACATTTCCACCATGGACGTGATCTACCCCGCCGCGCCGGAATGTCTCTTGTTCTGCCCGGACCTCATGAAGGCCATGCTGGTTCCGGTGATGAACGATTCTTATCCGCCCCACTGGCCGTTCGCTTACGCCCCGCATGATCTGGGCGCCTATCCCAACGCCACGGGCCACCCCTTCCACGGCGGCGAAAAAATGCCGGTCGAAGAGAGCGGCAACATGGAATTGCTGTTTGACGCTATCGCCCATACCGATGGCAATATGAACTTTGCAAACCGCTATTGGGGCCGCCTGACCAAGTGGGCGCATTACCTTGGCCGGAAGGGCTTTGATCCGGGCAACCAGCTTTGCACCGACGACTTCGCCGGACCGATGCCGCACAATGCCAATCTGTCAATTAAAGCCATTGAGGGCGTTGCCGCTTACGGCCAGATGTGCCGCATGAAAGGCCTGACCGCCGACGCCCAACTTTACCACGCCATGGCCTTGCGCTGGGCCAAACGGTGGATGAAGGTGGACCGGGATCCGTCCGGCACGCATTATGATCTGGGCTTTGGCATGAAAGGCACCTGGAGCCAGAAGTACAACTTAATCTGGGACCGCGTGCTGAAACTGGGCCTGTTCCCCCGTTCCGTGGTACACACGGAAATGGATTATTACATGAAGAAA
>JAJZCU010000453.1 GCA_021828935.1 Planctomycetota bacterium
CAATCGATGCGCCGATTTTAACCCGCGGCCGTGGCTTGGGGCGGCGCGAGCCTTGGTGGTCCGCGTCGGTATTCGTCATGCCCTTCATCGACGTTGGGCCTCTCTTGTGCGGAGGCTCTGGAAAATATAACAACTTTTTTCCAAGGAGAAAATCATGCACGATTTTCCAGGTTTTCCAGATTCTAAGACGGCCCGGACGCTCCGCCGGTGCATCAGAGTTGCCGCCGCATCGGGCGTTGCCCTTTGCGGCGCATGGGCATCCCAGGCCCGAGCTTCGGAAACGGCCACGGCCACCATCACCCAGCCGACCAGCGCGGTGGTCGGCGGTAAGACGCGATATACCTACAACCTTTCGTTGACCAACACCAGCACCGATGGCAGCACCGTCGGGACGTTTTGGTTTGCGTGGATTCCGCATCAAAGCTATCTGCAAAGCAACCCGATCTCCGTGGCCGCCCCCAGCGGTTGGGCGAACGGGCCGGATTCGCAACCAGTCAACGGCCCGTTCGGTGAAAAAGGCGCATCGATTGAATGGCAGGCCAACGGTTCGCCAACGTTTTTAGGCGCGGGCAAGACTCTTTCGGGCTTTTCCTTCACTACGCCCGATGCGCCCAGTTCCGTGTTTGGAAATTCCGTCTATTTTCCCGGCACTCCGGTGCTCACATCCACCGTGTACAGCGCCGGGCCGTTTAGCGACGGCGGCAACCAGTTTATTGTGCAGGTCATCCCCGAGCCGGCGACGTTGGGACTGTTCGCGATCGGAACGTTGGGCCTGTTGGCATTGCGTTCACGGCGGCGTCAAGCTGTGTGATATTCGCAAAATCTACACCAGCCCCACCTTTAAAGGTGGGGTTGCTGCGCCGCGCCCACTACCTTTTATGCCTTCGGTTCCGAATGTCCCAGCAATTTCAACCGCAGCCCGCCCTGGGGCCGGTTGATTTAATCCCCGAAGCGGCCTATCCCGATGGCGCCCCGGAGGCCCCCGGCGGATGATAAAAAATTCGAGCCACGCCCGCGGGGGCTTTTTTTTCCGGCCCGCGGCAAAAGTTGCCTGGGGCGCCGGGTTTTCTGTCATTTTAGTTCACGGCACGGCCTTTCGGCGGCGGAGCCGGGGGTTATTTCATGCGGCTCCCCCGTTTCTGGCCGCCGCGGCGCGCTGGGCCGCCGTGCATCGTACCAGTTTGGCTATGTTGAAGGCCGTCGCGGCCCACCGGAATTCCGTACTTACCTTCTCAATGCCGCGCAGCAGGAATTGCCGGAAGTTCATGGTCTGCTTGAGAACCCCAAACGTCGATTCCGCCACCGGCATGCGTCTGCCGTAGGCCTCCTTCCCGGCGGGCGTCTTTAAACGCTGGGCCACCCGCTCCCGCACGTCATCGTATTCATCCCGGGAAATCCTGCGTTTTTCCTGCTTTTCCTGCAGACATTGCGGGGCCAGCGGACAGCCTTCACAACTTTCCGTTTCATAAATCCGGTAGGTGCCCTTCCCACGGTCGCGTTGGTAGGTCCGTGTGCCGCAGGGCGTTAGCGGGCGTCCCATGGGACAATAATAAGTATCGGTTTCCTTATTATATAGGAAGGCGGCCTTGTCCAGTTTTTTGGACTGCGGACAGATCGGCAGGGATATTCGCTTGGGCTCTTCCACGGGCACGGTGAGGTCGGGCCGCGGGGCTGGATTGTCGGGGAATTCCTGCCGGGCTGGAATCAGCGCTTCCACCTGGCGTTCTTCCAATGCGGCCAGGTCCGCGCCGTTGTTAAAACCACTGTCCGCTAAAAGCTGGGCTGGCTTTTCGCCGAATTGTTCTTCAATTCGATCCATCGCCGGAACCACGGCCGCTTCCTCATTGGCGCCGGCCACCACCTCAATATCCACGATGAATCCGCCCTTGGTTTCCGTCGTGACCACAGGGGTATAATTGGGGGCATACCCGCCATTTTTATTAGGCAACACGCGGGCGTCCGGGTCCGCCAATGGAATCTGCGGCCCTTTGGCGGATAAATCTGAACGCGAACCCCGCTTTTCCTGAATCTTCTCCAATTGCGCCTTGGCCTCCTGGAGCCGGGCTTTGCGTTCCTCTAATGTCCGCAGATTCTCCGGCAGTTGGCCGGGCGTGGATTCCGGGCCAAAAAGTTGCGCATCGCAATGCTCCTCGGCCTGGGCCGCAGTAAATAATTCCTCGATCTGCTTGTCAACGTTCGCCAACAACTCCTCAAGCTTCGGCGCGCGGGCGGTATTGGAGCGGGCATTACAGGCCAATATCCGCGTGCCGTCGGTGCAGACCTGATTTAACTGGGCCACCCCCATGCGCCGCGCCAGATGAACCGTCTGCTTCATTACATCCTTCAACTCATTTCCAAATTTGGTCCGAAAATTGGCGAAGGTGCTATGGTCGATCTCCCGCCCCTCCACCAGCCACATGAAATCCAAACGGTTCCGGCACGCATCCTCCAGCTTTCGGCTGGTGCGGATGCCCAGGGTCATACCATAAAGAAGCGCCGCCGCCACGATTTGCGGATGAATGGGGGGTTGTCCGCGCTTCAGGTCGTACCGCGCCTCCCAGGCCGACCAATTGAAGGAAGCCAGCATTTCAGCCAACAGGCGCACGGCATGGCGGGGGCCGATGAGGGAATTATTTACTGCGGCCCAGGCCGAG
>JAJZCU010000454.1 GCA_021828935.1 Planctomycetota bacterium
TGCTCCCGCTCCAGCAGCCTTTGCCATTCTTTAGCGCCCCACGGCGGCCGCAGGGCGCGCGCTGCTTCGGTAATATCGCCCGGTGGATGCGTGAGGCGCTGGGTTGTTAACTCAATTTCCAATTCCTGGGGATGCCCGAAAGCTTCGGCCTCATCAGCAGCGGCCACGCGTCGGCAGACTTCAGCGGCGCCCCGATGGTCAGCGGGGTTGATGGCCGCCGCCAGGGCCCAGGCGCGGTCGCTATCCAAAAGCAGTCGCCGGCGCAGGCGCGCCACGAGCGGATCCACTGGCGCCGAGGCGTCCTGCCCGAGCATGTCGAATACGGGCTCGCTTGGGCGGTACGCCATAACGCGCCCGGGCAGCCAATCGGCAACGGCGAGTTGCTCCACCAATGCCCTCCGCAGCGCCAGCGCCGCCAGGCCCGGCGCGGCGGGCAGAAAGCTTAATTGAAAACTATGATTGTTTAGCACATGATGCCGCAGCAGATGTTCCAGTAACTGCGGATCAGCCAGGGCCGCGTGCGCGGGCAGAGTCAGCACATGGGCCGCGCTGTGCAGGGTCGCCGCCAGTTTTACCCCCTGCGGATGATAATCTTCGTCGAAAACAGTCCAATCGCCGGCGCCGCCGCGCCATGATGTCATGTTCCAGCACCGTCCCACTTCCGCCGCCCGATGGCCGGGAGACCGCGACGCTACGGGTAGTACGTCCACCGGCCTGGGCCAGGCCACATCCTGGATGCTGTTGCGCAACCACTGGGCCTGTGCCTCCGGGCACAGTAGCGTCACCTGGGCAATGGATGGCGCGGCGCACGCCGCCGCCACCGTGTGATGCAGCAGCGGGCGGCCATGAAAGTCGGCCAGCAAGCGGCTGCGGCCACCCAGCGGCGCCCGATCAAGGTCGCACATGATCACGGCTATTATTTTATTATTGGGCGTATCAGCCATGGCTTTCCGGGCATATTAAGCCGCGTCCTCTACCGGCCAGGGCTGCCCGTTCGCCATCCCCTTTTGTTGCCGAATGATTCTTACTGTCGCCTCTCCAATAATTTCCAGCAGGCGCTGGCAGCCCACCGCCAACTGCTGCACATTGTCAATATCGCGTTCGATTTGTCGGCGCTGACGCAGCAGCGAATCCTCCGGCGCCGCCCGCACGCTAACGTCATGGTAAAAGCGGCGCAATTCGCCGATGGTATTAAGACTGCTGGCCATTTCCAAAGTCGCAATATCCGCCGACACCCTGGCCCGCAAATGGTCCACCTTCACAAACAACTGATCCAGGACCGCGGAGTTCTCCTGCTCCGCGAGCATGCGCCGCAACAGTGGCAGCACGGCGCGGCAATGGTCCAGCAGCCGCCGGGCATCGGCCTCCCGCTGCGCCAGGGCTTCGGCGGCCGCGGATAGTTTGGTCGACGCATCCACGGCAAAGGTTTTCCACGGCGCACTGCGCGTTTTCTTATCAAGGGGCGTGCGGCAGTAACGCTGGAGAGTTTCCTGCAACGTGGCCACGGTCGTTCCCTCTTTGCGGGCGCCCCCTTCGGTGGCGTCGATCACCTGCGCCCGGGACGCGGCGAAATCGCGCTCAAACTGCTGCAAATAGGTAAAGAAAAGTTCTTCCGTGTACATATCGGCGCCGTAAATGTCTTTTATCCTGCGAAGTATTCTCCGCCCGCGCACGATACGTTCCCACTCCCGCGTTTCCAGCGTGTGAAAGCGGTCAAGTTCCGGCGCCCACACGTCGTGAATGGCCGTGCCGGGCTTGTAATAAAGACCATCTACAAAACCCAAATCCTGTCCGATGAGGATGATCGGGTCGCATCCCAAGTATTGGGCCAGATAAAACGAAAGGTGGGCCACGGTGCTGCCGGCTTTCAAGGCGTCCGTGCATGGGGCGGCGTCGCGGAGAATCTTGTTGGCAAAGTCATTTGCGGCCAGGCTCATGCCGCCGGAAAAAAGGTCCAGCACCTTGGGGTGGGCCTTGGTTTCCGCCACCAGGTGTACGTCGCTGCCGCCTGGAAGTTCCCGCAGATTCTCAAAAAAGCGAGTGCTAATGGTGTGATAATCCAAAGCGGTTACAAAATCAGGCGTAATGCCCGCCGCCAGCAGGGGCTTTAAAATGGTTTGCACGCAAATTATTACCGCATTTTCGGCGACAGCGGGCAACAGATGCATGTTCTTCTGCAGGCTCGGGCCGGCCGCAACCAGAATTGCGGGTTGATTGGCGAACGCCCCGCGCAACAGCCCCAGCGGCGCCGCCGTTACATACCGGCCCAGGTTGTTGGCCACGTTGCGGCAGGTGGCCACGTTGTTAAGCATCAGCGTGACCAGGCCGGTGCGCGTGTACTCGGCGAATTCGGTGAACATGGCCAGAAACTGGCGGTGAAATTCAGGATGCAGCCGCACGCTGGGCGCGTGCGCCGCCAGCAGCGTGCCGCTGGTGATGTAGGTTGAACGCGGCTCCAACTGTTCCACCAGTTTGGCCCGGCTAAGTTCGTTAAAAAATATCACGCGGCCGGCGCCGAGCATCTCCGAAAAATCGGCGTTCTCCAGGGCCGTGCGCAACAGGCGCAGGTCCGGTTCGGCAATAATTAGCAGCGATTCCTTGGGCATTTGGTCCCACAGCGCCGCCGCGTGGTAGCCCAGGCCAAACCCGT
>JAJZCU010000024.1 GCA_021828935.1 Planctomycetota bacterium
CCGCGGCCATGGCGAAGCTGAGGCGTTCGGCCACTTCTCCAGCACGCTCTTCGCTATCGCGCAGCGCCTGCGCAGCGCGCCGCCGCTGGTTGCTATTCTGAAAATAAATGGACAGGCCGCTGGGCGTGGGATAAGCCCGCACGGAAAACCACGAATCCAATGGCGGGTAATACTCTTCAAATTCGAGGGTGATTTGCTCGGCCAGTGCGCGGCGGTACTGCGTTTCAAAGGTGGTTCCAACGGCTTGGGGGAATTCTTTCCAGACGTTTTGCCCGAGGAGTTCATGGCGGGGCCGAAAGAGCAACCGCTCCGCGGCACTGTTCAGATAGGTGAAATTCCAGTGGTGGTCTAATGCGAAAAAGGCGTCAGAAATGCTTTCCAGCACCTCGGCGAGCCCCTGGGCGCCGGCCAGGGGCGCTGCGGCGGGCGGCTGGGGTTGCCCGGTGGGGCCATGAGAATCAGGCATGCGGCAGGCTCGAAAAAAGCAAGTGATGGACGACGCGGTGTTCCGCTTCAAAACCAATTTTCAACGTGCAGCAATTCGCACGCCAGGACCGGTCCGCCGCTCCATTGGGTGCATTATGCCGGAAACATTGCTGCTGTCACAAGATGCGCCAACTTTTCCCGCGCATGACGTGCCCCTGGTGGCGTTGGTCGCAATCCAAGGTGCGGAAAAACGAACCCGCCGCGATAAGCGGATACGACCGCGGCGCATGAACGTGGAACGGGCGCCGGGCCCAGGCCACGGCGCTATGGCGCGACATTGATTACGGAAAAATCCAAGGCCACGGCTAGGCGCCTCCGCGGAGACGCGCCAGCGCTGGACCGGTTTAAATTATGTTGGTCATTCGCCGGGGCGCCGCGCTTATTAACGCTTCAACAACTGCCGCACCCGCGAATTCAGGCCCGTGGCGGCGTAGCCCACGCGAATGTGACGCACCACGCCTTTTCGATCAATAAAATAAAGGGTGGGAAGCCCCGTAATGCCCAGTTGCCGGTCCAGTGGCACGGCGCCGCCGCCCCGATTGAACCATATCTGCGGCCAGTTATCCGCGGGATGTTGTGCCAAAAATCCCCGCGCCGCGGAGGCTCGCTTGTCCACCGACACGCCGACAATATCCAAGCCGCGATGGTGAAATTTTTTATACTCCGCGCCCAATTGCGCGAATTCTTTAATGCAATATGGGCACCATGTGGCCCACACATCCACCAGCACCACCTTGCCTTTCAATTGGGCTGTGGACAATCGGCCGCCGGCCAGGGTCGCCCCGGACACCACCATCGGTCCATTCAACCGGGCGGCGGCGAACTGCTTGCGCCCGGCTGCGGCCAGCGCAGCGACTGCGGCGCCATGCAGTACATTAAAGGTGCGCAGCAGATCGATGCGCGCCAAGGCCTGCGTCGGTTTGATGCGCGCCAACCGGGCCACGGTTATGGCCACGGCGCGGCTGTCCGGATGGGCGGCGCCCACGCGGATCATGGCCCGCGCCACTTGCACTTGGCGCGCGGCTTGGCCGGCGTACACCAGCCATTTGGCATCCAAACAGTCCAATTGATTCAGGAGTGAGCCCCGTGCATTCCAGCGCCGCGCAGTCCGGCGCAGACGCCGCAGCCCGCGACGATCGCCGAAACGGGCTTGCAATTGCAGAAGTTGACATTTTTCAATCAGCACATGTGCCTGAGCATTTGCATCGCGGCGCGCCATGCGATTTAACAGTCGGTTCTCGCGGCCCACCAGCGGCCGAAGACGAGGAAGAATCTTCCGCAGCGCCGCGCCCCGCAAAGGATGGGCCGGGGCCATGGCCTTAATATCCTTATTAAGTTTCTTGATCTGCCGGCGCATGTCGCCGCCGCGCGTCCGCGCGGTGCAGCAGACGTCTCCGCCGCCGACGACTAACATGGTCAGAGCGCCGGCAACAAATCCATTGAATGCGCGATTTAAAACAGCGTGATTCGACGACATGATGCGTTTCTCCAAAATGTCAGGCTGAAAGCATAATTGGTTTCGCGGATAATCTCAAACGCTATTGAAATGAAGTCCGCACGCTCCCGCGAGCCCCACGGTTCGTCAAACCCGCGGCGGTCGTTGGGCCGCGCGTGGATCACGCAAAGGGTCCCCGGCCCGACGCGGGCCGATCGCGGAGGCAAACCCCGCGCCATGAGCAACCGCAGGCAAAATAAAAAACGCCCAGCCACAGAGGTCGCAGAGAACACAGAGAACACCCAGGAGAATGGGCATGGACGCGCATTGGCCTGTGCGCCGGCATACCACGCGCTGCCATCGGCGGCGCGGCGCCGCGCAGGTCCGCCCGCGCAACGCACATTTGCGCGCCGGCAGGCCCTGCAACGCCGTGGAACTGTGCCGCCGCCACGCGCCCGTCGCGGCCCAATGGGCCGGCGCGGGCGGCTAACAGGTATGATGACGAGTTTGAAATTTTGGCAAACCGAACGGCTCTGGCAACCCCGCGTCGTTCGCAAACAATTAAAACCGACCCTCAAAAATTTTGCCAGGCCGGCGACCAAGTGACCAAGTTTCTGGGATCCTTGGTCGGCGCATTCACGCCCGGCGGCCCCGCGGGTATTATGCCCCCCTTGTTGCGTGCCGTCGGATTGCCATGACCAGAGTGAATCATATTGTATGGGAGACGCTCACCGCGCCCCGGCGTTGGATCGAGGCCTGGTATTTAATTTATGCCGTGCTGGGGATTGTGTCGTCAGGGTTGGTGCCCGTTCTTTTGCCGCTGATGATGGCGGCGTTGTCGCCCAACGTGGCCACGGTGGGGTACGTGGTGGGGGCATACAACATGGGGCTGGCTACGTCGCCGTTGTGGGGATATCTGGCGGATCGGTTTAACCTTTTTCGCCTGACGTTGCTTGGGGGGCTGGCCATTGAAGCGGGGTGCATCGGTGCGTTTCCCATGGGGCACGCGCTGGCGCAATGGTTCCCGCTGGCCTTGGGAATTGGCGTGGGTTCGGCGGCTGTGGCCACCTGCGCCACGTTGCTGGTCGTGGAATTTCATCCGCGCACGGAATGGACGGCGCGCATTGGCTGGCTGCAGACGTTTAACGGGGCGGGGCAGGTGGGCGGCTTGTTGCTGGCCGGGCTGTTTGCGGCGGCGGGGTTTAAGCTGGGGCTGTGGACCGGCGCAGGGCTTTTGGCCGCAGCGCTGGTGGTGGGGTTGTTCTCCGTGCCGCGCGGGAAGGCGGTGGCGGCCGCCATTAAAGCTGATCCGGACCGGCCCGATGAGCACCGCGGATTAAAACTGGATTTCACGCCCGTCGCCCGGTTCGCCCGCGTGGAATTGTTGGGTGGCGGCATCGTGCGATATTTTTACGGCGCCAACTTAAGCGCGCTGCGCAATATCCGGGTTCTATGGCCCACGCGGTTTGGCCGGTTTATCGCATCCTGGTTCTGCATTTTTATCGGCGTGGCTGGTTTCTTCGCATATTTCCCGTTATTTTTTAGGAAAATTTTTCATCTGCCGCCCGCCACCACGTCGCTGGTGTATGCCGTGGCGGCGGGGGTTGGCGTGGCGCTGTACACGCTGGCGGGGCGATGGGTGGAGCGGTTTGGCGCGCGGAAGGTGTATTTCTGGGGGCGCCTGGCGCGGGTGGCGGGTTTTGGGCTGCTGCTGGCCATGATGTTCATGCCCGGCGGGGTTGCTGGTCGTATCACCGCGATCATTGGCTTTGGAATTGTGGTCATGTCATGGCCGGTGCTCAGCGTCACGGGTACGGATTTGGCGTCGGAGTTAAGCCCGATCGGCCAGGGCAGTGCGCAAGGCTTGAACAACCTGGCGAATGCGGCCGGCACGGTGGCGGGCACGTACATGGCCGGTTACTTGATCCATTTAACGGGGTACGTGTGCATTCCCATCATCGCGCTGGCGGGTTTGGCGCTTTCGCTGGGGGTGGATTCGCCGCTGCACCGGCATCGACCCGCGGCGGAAAAATCGCCGGCGGGTGCGTAAGTTGAGCAATGATCAGTGACCAATGACCAATGAGCGTCAGTCTCCGAGAATCGATAGTGGGTTTTTCGTCGCTATCGACCCCTGAAAAGCCCCACCATGAATGGGGGGGCTGGTGTTTGGGTTGGACACTTTTGGTGTGTCGATGATCGTTCCGAGTTGCGCTGCTGCCATTTTTGTTCACTTCGCGTAGACTGCCCGCCATGCCATTGAATTTTCCAAAAAAGAAACGTCAACCATTGGACCAGCCGCGGGAAACCACCGAGGCCCGCATGTCTTTTGGCGACCATCTGCAGGAGTTGCGGCATCGGCTGATCATGGCGCTGGCGGGCAGCATCTTCGGCATCTTGCTTTGTCTGTTCTATGCCGGCGATCTGGTGCGCTTCATTTTCGCCCCTTACGTGCTGGCGTTACGGGCGGCGCATTATCCGGCGAACATCATTTACATGCACCCGGCAGCGGGCGTGATTGCGGTGTTGATGACCGGGCTAAAGGTGGGGCTGCTGGTCTCCAGCCCGTGGATTATTTACCAGGCGTGGCTGTTTATTGCTGCGGGCCTTTACCCGCGCGAACGCCGGCTGGTGTACCGGTACATTGGGCCCAGCGCGTTCTTGTTTTTGGCGGGGGCGGCCTTTTTCTTCTTCATTGTGCTGCCGGTGATGCTGTGGGTGTTTCTGAACTTTAACAACACCGTTCCGGCGAGGGATTTACGGCCCAATGCATGGGAAAGCTTCGTGTATGGCCGGGAAAACAAAGCGAAACAGAATGCGGCGCAGTATCCATTGGGCAGCCGTAAAAATGTGCTGGTTATTCCCATGGTGCGCACGGACCCGAAAGGGGCGTTCACCAAGGGCGTGGCACTGTGGTACAACGTGACCGATGATTCACTGAAGATGCGCATCGGCACGCTGACGCTGACCGTGAATACCAGCCACGCCAATACGCTATTTTCCACGTTCGCCACATTGGGCGATTACATGAGCTTCGTAACATTCATGACGCTCACGTTTGCCCTGGCGTTTGAACTGCCCATGGCCATGATGGTGTTGGCCCAAATTGGCATCATAGAAACCAGCACGTTTTTCAGATTCTGGCGGCACGCGATTTTAGCCATCGCCGTGTTGTGCGTGGTGCTGGCGCCAACACCGGATGTGTTCAGCTTTTTGGCGCTGCTGGTACCGGTGCTCTTTCTCTATGGTTTGGGACTGCTGTTGGCGTGGGTTGCCACGCGCAAGCGGCGCGCGGAACAGGCGAAGCTCGATGCCCAATACGCAGCGGATGAGGCCCACGAGGCGGCGCAACGCGCGGACGCCACGCCCGATGACACCAACGAGGATGTATCGCGACCGGAAGATGATATTGATGATGCGGAAGTGTAATTCAATGAGCAATGAGCAATGATCAATGATCAATGATCAATGAGCAGTGACCAAAGGGGCGGTTGCAGCCGCCGGTGACTGCGCCGATTCAGCCGCCACGGAAGCGTTCCTGTATAATTGCCTTTTTCACACCCAGCACAGGCTCTCATATGGGTTGCTTTAAGCGCCAAGGAAGTGTTTGATGATGATGGAAACAGCCGCCATTCCCGTTGCCGTTACGGACGCCGTTAACGCCCAAATTTTGGCAGTTTCCGAGGACCGCATTGCCGGTTTTCAGGAACAGCCGTTCGCGGAAATTGCGCGGCTCAGCGGGCTGGAACTGCCGGTGGTGCAGGAGCGTATCGGGGCGATGTTGCAGGCCGGGGTGATTCGGCGGGTGCGGCAAACGCTCATGGCCACAAATTTGGCCCAAGGGGCGTTGGTGGCGTGGAATGTGCCGGCGGAAAGGCTCAACGCCGCCTTCGATTATATGTTTAACAAAGACCCGTTTTCCGGGCATGTGGTGGTGCGTTCCACCGATGGCGCCACGCCGGGGTCGGTCTACCGTTTGTGGACCACGCTAAAGGCGCCGCAGGGGTACAGCCTGCAGAAACATTGTGAAGTATTGGCGCGGCGGACCGGGGCGAAGAGTTTTCGAATTATGCCGGCCCGGCGGCTTTTTGCCCTGGGCGTGGGCCACATGCGCCGGCGCGACCTGCCAATAGGCAGCAATGCCGATGTGCCGGCGGAGGTTATCGACACAAACATTGTGCAGTTGTCTGATATTGAATGGAAAGTGCTCACGGCGTTGAAGCGGGAGTTGACCGTTTCTGAAATCAACGCGCATTTATGGGAAGGCCGCGCGGCGGAAGCGGGCGTTGATTTAGCAACATTTTGCCGGGTGGCGCAGGATCTCAATGCCCGGAAAGTCATTGGGCGGTTCTCCACGTTTTTGGAACATGTTAAACCGTTGACAGGCGGCGAGCGCGTGACGCGGTTTAATGCGCTGTTTCACTGGGCCGTGCCGCCGGGGCGGGAAATTGATGCCGGACGGGAAGTGGGGCGGTTTCATATTATGACGCATGCGTATTGGCGTGAAGGGGGCCCGGAATTTGCGAACGTCAACGTGATGGGCGTGGCCCACGGGCTGGACCGCGAGGTATTGCTGCGGCACAAGGATGCGATTGATAAACATTTAGCGGAAAGCGGCGTTCCCGTGGCGTATACCAGCGTGTTCTGGGGCGGGCGCAGCGAAATAAAGCCCAGCGAAATCGCCCCGGATGATTATCGTCGGTGGTGCCGGGAAAATGGCATCGACCCGGAGTCCATGCGCTCCGGGGAAACGTCAGCGGAGGGATAAGCGCGAAGTTACCCGCGGCCGACTAGTGAATGCCCATTGGACGCCCGTTGCTTGGCCGGGCTTCTCGGACCGTTTTTCCGCGTGGTTTCACGATGCGCCGCCGGGGCCGTGATTACGTGCTGATAATAATTAAATATACCGCAATCGCCACGCCCACCACGGCCAGGCCCACGGCAATGATCACCGGCAGGCCGCCTTTGATGCCCTCGGGCGTTTCGCCGCGCTTGATTTTGGCCATGAATTTTCCGTGGCGATAGGCGGCGGCAATGTTCACCAACACGCCGATGAGCACCACGGCCACGCCAATGTACATCGACGCGCTGGTGCCCTGCTTGCCATGCATGTGCATGCCGCGAATCTGCGAAAGCTTGCGTAAAAACAGGCCAAAACGGGCGATGACAAATCCAAAGCCCATCAGGGCCAGGCCGGTGCGTATCCAAGCCAGAACGGTGCGTTCGGCGGCGAACACGGTGCGCACGTCCGGGGGTTTTTTCTCCGGCGGCGGGCTTGGGGCGTCGTTGGGCATAGGGCGTGTTCCTAAATGTGGCACGTTCTCGTTGGCGCGGTATTGTACCGGCGGAAGCCCGTTCCCGCGCCGCACCCGCACGATGCGTCCGTGGCTGTTTGGGCTGGCGCCACTGGCACGGCCGCGCGACACCTGCTAGACTGCAATTTTCCTGAAGAGGGTTTCGCATGGCGACCTTGGTGACATTACCGGCGCTGGTTTTACTGTATCAGACGGATCGCGACCTGCACACACTGGAACAGGCGCTGGAAAAAGCGCAGCGGCAGGCGGCTGCGCAGAAGCAGAAGATTCAGCAGCTTTCCGCGGCCACGCACGCGCAGGAAGACCAAACGCGCCATGTGCAGGCCCAGATGTCCGCTCAGGAACTGGACCTGAAAATGCGGCAAGAGCACATCGAAAAGATGCGCACTTCGCTGAACAACACCAAGACCAACAAGGAATATTCGGCCATCCTGGTGCAAATTTCCGCGGAGAAGGCCGAGGTTAGCAAAATTGAAGGCGTGGTGTTGGAACAGATGGCCCAGGTGGAAACCGGCCAAAAACAGATCGCCTCTTTACGCCAACAACTCCAGACGGAAGAAGCCCGGCTGGTTACCATTGAACGCGACAGCAGCGAGCGCGTGGCTGATTTGCAAAGGCAAATTGCCGCGTTGCGCGAACGCCGCAGCGCCGCGGCCAACAACGTGCAAAAGGATGCCCTGGGCCAGTACGAGCGCGTGCGGCAAAAATACCCGGGCGATGCGTTGGCGCCCGTGGAATATGATGAAAATGATATGGAAAGCGTAAGTTGCGGCGGTTGCTACATGGGCCTGCAACTGGATGACATTAATCTGCTGCGCAGCCGCAATGAACTGCGGCGTTGCGGTTCCTGCGGCAGAATTTTGTACCTTCCGGAAATGGCCCCGCAAGAGCACGACGCCGGTGCCAGGCGCGATGACTGAATTACCAAGCCGGCCGTAGCGGTGACTGCGGAAATACAGGGCGAATACAACGATTGGAAAAGGCACAAAGACCGCGGCGTATCTGACAATAGAAAAGTGGAAACTATGCATCAAACCAACCAGTCTCGTGGAACGACAACGCCTGCGGATGGTTCGTCCGCCGCGGCGAATCCGAAGCCGCCAGCGACCGGCCTGCAACTGACCCTGCAATTTGACGGCGGCTCACGCGGAAACCCCGGCCCCGCTGGCATCGGCGTAACTCTGACCGCCGCCGACAATGAGGTGGTGTATGAACTGGGCGATTCTCTGGGTAGCTGCACCAACAATGTCGCTGAGTACACCGCGCTGGTCCGCGGTTTGAAGGCCGCCTTGGCGATGGGCGCCAAGCACGTCATTGTGCGGGCCGATAGCGAATTGGTGGTGCGGCAGATGCGCGGCATTTACCGCGTGAAAAGCCCCGACTTAAAGCCGCTGTACCAGGAAGCCTGTGCGTTGGTGCAGGCCATTGGACAGGTCGAATTCAACCATGTGTACCGCATGAACAATGCCCGGGCCGACGCCCTGGCCAACGCCGCCATGGACGCCCGCGCCAAGGTTGAACCCATGGGTCCGCCACAGAAGAAATAAACCCCGCCCGGTAAGCCGGGTCAAAGGTAAAAAGCAAGCATGGAAATTCGTAACTTTTGTATTATCGCCCATATCGACCATGGCAAATCGACTCTGGCGGACCGCATTCTTGAACATTCTGGCGCCATTACAGCCCGCGAAATGCAGGCCCAGTTTCTGGATGACATGGATCTGGAACGCGAGCGCGGCATTACCATCAAGGCCAGCGCCGTCACGGTGCCGTACACCCTGGACGGCGTGGATTACATGTTAAATCTTATTGATACGCCGGGCCATGTGGACTTTCATTATGAAGTGGCCAAGGCCCTGCAGGCATGCGAAGGCGCCCTGTTGGTGGTGGACGCCACGCAGGGGGTGCAGGCGCAAACTGTGGCCAATGCCTATGCCGCCATCGACGTGGGCCTGGACATGATTCCCGTGATTAACAAAATTGATCTGCCCAGCGCCCGGGCGGATGAAGTGGCCGAGGAAATGGAACAGGTGCTGGGCATTGACGGCCTGACGGCGGTGCATATTTCCGCCAAAACCGGGATTGGCATCGCGGAGCTTTTTCGCGCCATTTGTACGCGGCTGCCGGGACCCAAGGGAGATCCCGCCGCGCCACTGCAAGCCCTTATTTTTGACAGCAAATACGACGAATACCGCGGCGTGGTGGTCTACATCCGCGTGATTAACGGAACATTAAAGCCGGGCCAGAAAATCCGCATGATGGGGCAGGCCCGCATTTATCAAATAACCGCCCTGGGAAAATTCGCCCCGCGCGCCATTGCCGTGCAGGGCCTGGCCGCCGGCGAAGTGGGCTTTGTGGTGGCCAATATCAAGGCCTTGGGCGACGTGACCATTGGCGATACGGTAACCGACGCCATCAACCCCGCCGCCGCCCCGCTGCCGGGCTATCGGCCGCCCAAGCAAATGGTTTTTTGTGATTTTTATCCCGGCCCGGATACCGAATACACGCAACTGCGCGATGCCCTGGAAAAGCTGCGGCTCAATGATTCATCGTTCACCTTTGAACCGGAAACGTCCGACGCGCTGGGCTTCGGTTTCCGCTGCGGCTTTCTGGGCCTGCTGCACATGGAAATTGTGCAGGAACGCCTGGAGCGCGAACAAAAAGTGCAGGTGGTGCAAACCGCGCCAACCGTGCCCTACGAAGTGGTGATGAATGACGGCACGGTGAAAACCATTGATAGCGCTTCGGAACTGCCCGACCCCAGCAAACTCAAGGAAATCCGCGAGCCCATGATCCGCGCCAGCATCATTGTGCCGGCCGAAAATATCGGCGACGTCACGC
This sequence comes from Planctomycetota bacterium, assembly GCA_021828935.1. Lineage (GTDB taxonomy): Bacteria > Planctomycetota > Phycisphaerae > WQYP01 > WQYP01 > JAJZCU01. The sequence goes on from JAJZCU010000024.1 coordinate 10,072, forward strand.
AGCTTTGCCAGGACCGGCGCGGCATTTTTGGCAAAACTGAATACATCGGCCCGCGCCGCGTGATCATGGAATATCAGTTGCCGCTGGCCGAGGTTATTTTTGACTTCTTTGATAAACTTAAAACCGTCACCCGCGGCTACGGCACCCTGGATTACGACCTGCTGGGTTTCCACGCCGAAGACCTGGTAAAAATGGATATTTTGGTAAACGGCGAACCGGTGGACGCCCTGAGCCTGATCGTTCACCGCGCCAAGGCCGAAAGCCGCGGCCGCGCGATCATCCGCCGCTTAAAACAGGAAATCAGCCGGCACCTGTTTGAAGTGCCGCTGCAAGCCGCGATCGGCTCCCGCGTGATCGCCCGGGAAACCATCAGCGCCATGCGGAAAAACGTGACCGCCAAGTGCTACGGCGGCGACGTGAGCCGCAAGCGTAAATTGTTGGAAAAACAGAAAGAGGGCAAAAAGCGCATGAAGCAGGTGGGGCGCGTGGAAATCCCGCAAGAGGCCTTCATGGCCGTATTGGAGCCGGGGGAATAACCGGCGCCGCGGGGCGGGCCATATAGATGCATGCGTTTATTTCTGTGAAGCTGAGGCTCCTGGGCTGTATCTACGCTCCGCGCGGCCCGGTCCGCATAAATTTCGGCCGCAGGAAGCGGCTAATCATTGAGATTGACAAGACAATGAGTTCCAAAAAACCGGTTTATTATGGATGAAAAATAAAAAATCTGAGAAAAACGCCTGACATTCGGCACAGACGCTTTCGGCTCTGAGTTCGCGATGCGCTCAAATCGCGCCGTCTCTTACCGCCCCAGCATCACCACGAAGACGCATGCCACGGCCAGGATCGAAAACACGAAGGCCGCCACCAGCATCCAGCCGTTGCGCTGGCGCGATTTTTCCACCCATTCCTGCATCTGTACGGCCGAAGCGGCGTAGCTGTCGCGCACCTGTTGCAGGCATTCCACGGCATGGTTGTTGGCCACTTGCAGGCGGTCGATCATCATGGAAAACCGGTTGAACGATTCCACGAGTTGGCGGTCGATTTCATTGCTGGTTTCCAGTTGGTCCTGGATGTTCTGCATGGCGTCGTTGTGTTCTTTGCCGGAAGTGCCCAGCGTGTTGAGCGTTTCACTGAGTTGCCGTTGTTGTTCAACATGCAGCGCCAGGCGGTCGTTGATGACCTTGAGCATCTCGCTTTGCATTTTGCTGGTTTGAGGCAGCGTTTCCACGGCATGGGGCAGCGTGCTTAAGCGGGCCAGCAATTCTTCCTGGCGCTTGGCCTGACCATCGAGCGCGGAGCGCAGGGCCTGCACGGTTTCCAGAAGCGAATCGTAACTCTGTTGCAATTTATAGGTGCCGCTTTCTGGAATCATGCCGCCGGGGCCAACGCGCCGCAGGACGGCGGGGTTGCCATCGGTGCCGGTGGCGGACTGTTCGTAGGATTCGAAGTCAATAAAGGACGGCTCGGCGCCGCGTACGATGCGTTTGAGTTTCTGGACCATTCCCATGATATCAATCCTGTCTGGCCGGTCTGGCTTTTTTGGCCGATAATGGCTGCAAAGGCCAGTGCATTGCGGTATTTCGCGGTGATCAAAACGTCGGCCATGCCCTTTTTTCGGGCGGCAGGCGTGTCTCCGTACAAAATTTAGCGAGCAAAACGCTGGCCAAAGGCGCCGATAGCGGCTATTATTACAATGTTCCGAAAGGAATTCCATTGCCTTTGAAAGGGGGCGACAGGTATCGACCGGACAGAAGTGGCGATACGCAGCATGCCGACCTGCCAAACAAGTCGTAAAACTGAGTGGCAAAAAATCAAATGCTGAGAACTTCAAGTTCCCAACAACCGCGGGCTTCGGCCTG
>JAJZCU010000455.1 GCA_021828935.1 Planctomycetota bacterium
TATTTATGGCCGGAGAAATCATGTTCAACATCCTCGTTGCTGACAAAATCGCTGAAGAAGGTCTGGCTTTGCTCAAGGCGCAGGCCGATGTGCAGGTTACCGCACAGAGCCAATGGAAGCCGGGGGAACTGGGGGAAAAGCTCGGCGAATTTGACGGCGTGATTATTCGCAGCGGCGTGCGCATCAAGGCGGACGATCTGAAAAAGCCGGGGCGGCTGAAGGGTATCGCGCGCGCGGGCGTGGGGGTGGACAATGTGGACGTGGAAGCCGCCACCCGCGCCGGCATTTTAGTCATGAACACGCCTGACGCCAATACCATCACCACGGCGGAACATGCCATCGCGTTAATGCTGGCCATGGCCCGGAAAATCGCCCCGGCTGATGCGCACATTCGGAAGGGATTGTGGGAACGCAACCAGTTCATGGGCACGCAGTTGGCGGACAAGACGTTGGGCGTTATCGGGCTGGGCCGCATAGGCAAAGCCGTTGCCAAGCGGGCGCTGGGGCTGGAAATGAAGGTCATCGCGTATGACCCATATTATTTTGATAAAACAGCGCTGGCCGGGCAGGTGGCGGTGATAAAAAACCTTGATGAGCTGCTGCCGCAGTGCGATTTCATTACGGTGCATGTGCCAGGCGACAAAACCAAGGGTCTGCTGGACGCTGAAAAATTGGCGAAGTGCAAAAAGGGGGTGCGGCTGATCAATTGCGCCCGCGGCGGCATTATTGATGAAATGGCGCTGGCTGCGGCGCTTGAAAGCGGGCAGGTGGCGCAGGCGGCGCTGGACGTGTACGAAAAGGAACCGCCGGCGAAGGACCACCCGCTGCTGGCCCTGGGGGCGGATAAAATATTATTAACCCCGCATCTAGGCGCCAGCACCAGCGAGGCGCAAACGGCGGTTTCACGCGACGCCGTGCATGAACTGCTGCTGTATCTGCGCGGGCAGGGCGTGGAGGGCGCGGTGAACGCCGGCGGCATTGAACTGAAACTTTCCGAGCATGAGCGGGCCTATGCGGACCTGGCGCGGCGCATGGCCATGATCTTAGCGGCCATACCCGAAGCGGGTTTCAGCAGCATCACGCTGCGCACCAATGGCGAACTGCCGCGCCGCATCGCCCCCACGCTGCAGCGGCTGGCGGTGATCGAATTGCTAAAAAGCTTCATGTCTGAATCTGTCAATGTGGTCAATGCGTTTCACCTGGCGCAGCAGCGGGGAATTTCGTTGCAGCACGAAACCATGGGCCAGGCCGTGCAGCGGGCCATTCAGCACAGCATTGAACTGGAGATCAGCGAAGGGGACCGGAAACACACGATTATCGGCACGGTATTTTCGGATATGCAGCCGCGCGTGCTTTCCATCAAAGGGTACTGGATGGACATGGTGCCGGCGGGAAGCATGGCATTGATTGTGAACCAAGATCGGCCGGGGGTCATTGGCCTGGTGGGCAACACATTTGGGGAAATGGGCATTAACATTGCTGATATGAGCATCAGCCGGAAGGGCGAAAAGGCCCTCATGGTGCTGAAGCTTGACGCGCCGCCGACGGCCGCTTGCATTGCGGCGCTGCGGGCCCAGCCGTCGCTGGAAGTGGTCAAGACGTTTACGGTGCCGGCGTTGGAGCGGGCATGAACAAGCCGCGCGACATGGCAGGTGCATCGCGCCCGCCGGACAAAAAGCCGGGCGGTGGCGCCGCGGCCCCGGCGTCTACGGAAGACAGCGGCGCCTTGGCGCCTACGGGCCCGACGTTGGCGGGATTACGTTGCGCGGCGGCGTTTGAAGCGCTGGGCGAGCCCACGCGTCTGCGCATCATGCGGCTGCTGCCCCGCGAACCGCGCTGCGACGCCATGTACAATGTGGTGGAATTGGCCGACGAATTGGGTCTCACGCAGCCGACCGTCTCGCATCATCTTAAGATATTAAGTGAAACCGGGCTGGTGCTGTGCCGGCGGCAGTGCAACAGCCTGTATTTTTATGTGAACCAGCCCGTGGTGGAAGAATTTTTGGCCGGCGCGCGGCACTGGTTGCTGGCCGATGCGGCGCGCGATTTGTAAGCCCGCCCCGTCCGCAGGTGAATCGGCCCGTGGCCGCAACCGCAAAAATGTTAATTTGGCGCACGAATCTGATGATGCCCCCGGCGTGTGGCGGCGGAAACGATTAATTAATTACGGATCGAAGTGCGCGCTGCGGCAAGATACCCGTCGGCGCCTGATCCGGCATGTCCGCGCGCACGAAGGCACATGCGCGCACCGACCGTCCCGCACCGCCGCGGGATTGTGCTGCCGACGCGCGCCCATCGCGGCCCAGTGGGGCCGGCGCGGGCGGCTAACAGGTCTGGTCACTGGTTTGAAATTTTCGATGCCGCGCGCGTGCGTATGCACATGACGTTTCGGCGCGGGCCGCCCCCGCGTGTGACGGCACATTTGCGCACCGGCGGTCGCGCGCAACGCCGCGGGATTGTGCCGCCGCCATGTGCCCGGCGCGGCCCGGCGGGGGCGGCACGGCCTTGGCCGGGCGGCGCGGACGTGCGTTACGCTGCGTTTCCAGCCCGCGGAGGAGCGAATGCCTAAATTCCCGGATGGGTGCAAGCCCGCTCTTGCGCCACTAAGCGGCACATCTATATGCGAATCCGCCGTAGTTTCCGGCT
>JAJZCU010000456.1 GCA_021828935.1 Planctomycetota bacterium
ACCTGTGGCTGCGTGGGGTTTCCGCTGGGCGCCAATCGCACCACGATCAAGGCGGTTGAAGCGGCCAGTTGCGTAAAAGATGGCGCGCAGGAAATAGACATGGTGATTTTTCTGCCAGCATTGTTGGCCGGCGACTTGCCCCGTGCCAAAGAGGATGTGTTGGAAGTGGTCCGCGCCGCCCGGGCGGTGTGGCCGGCCGTGCTGGTGAAGGTAATTTTGGAAACCGCGGTGCTCACGCCCGAACAGATTGCCCTGGGGTGCCAGGCCGCACGGGAAGGCGGCGCCGATTTCGTGAAAACCTGCACCGGTTTTCACCCCGCCGGCGGCGCCACCGTAGACGCCGTGCGCTTACTAAAGAAACACGCCGGCGGCATGCAAGTAAAAGCTGCCGGCGGCATCCGCGACGCCGCCACGGCGCTGGCCATGGTGGAAGCCGGCGCCGACCGCCTGGGCTGCTCCGCCAGCGTGGCCATTGTCCAGGGACTGGCGGCGGGAGTGAATGAATGCTAATAAGCAATGAAATAGGGCGCCTGGTCCGCGGCTCGCGGCGGGATACGGAGCACGGGGTTGTCCGGAATGTCTAAATTCACCCTCCGGATGACCGCTTTCGTGAGCGGCGCCGTATAGGCGGGGGCGGCGCAACTGGCAATGCCATGGCATCAATCATTTTAACGCCCGCGCGGCGGCTTCGGAGACCAATTTTATGATCATCCCGCGGAAATTTTCAGCCATCTCATTGGTTATGGTTTTTGTCTCGTGCTTGGCCGGGGGCGCCCAGGCCGCCGCCGACACCGCCGTGCATTTCCGCCCGCCGGCCGTGCCGCTGGTCACGTTTGACCCCTACATGAGCATTTGGTCTGAAGGCAATCATTTGGCCAACCACCGAACGCATTACTGGGACGGGCGCGTGCAAAACTTAACAAGCCTGGTGCGCGTGGATGGCAAAACGTTTCGCCTCATGGGAAACGACCCGACGACGGCGCCCTCCCTGCCGCAGAAAAGTCTTCTCGTGCTGCCCACGCGCACCATTTACCGGTTTGCCAATTCGTCCATCCACTTGCGGCTCACGTTCCTCACGCCGCGACTTCCGAACCATATCAATGCCTTCATGGCGCCGGTGACGTACATCGCGTGGACCGTGCGTTCCGCCGATGGCCAGCCGCACAAGGTGCAACTGTACTTTAGCGCCAGTGCGGCCATTGCCGTGAATCACGACGCCCAAAGGGTCAGGTTTCAACGCGAACGCATGGGCAAATTAACGGCCTTAAAATGCGGTTCCGCGGCGCAGGATTATTTTGATATTCAAGGCGATCCGGTGGGTCTGGATTGGGGGCATCTTTACTGCGCCGCGGAAAGCGGGCAGGCCCGCGGCGCAATTGCCCCAACCAGCCGCTGCGTGGCCGAGTTTATTCACAACGGCGGCGCGCCGAAAATTGGGGCCGCACGACGCGCGCGCTCCGTGGGCAGGGCGAACCCTTTGGTTGAAGCATTCGCATTTAACCTGGGCAAGGTTGCCGCGAATCCGGTGCGGCGGCATGTAATGGTGGCGTATGATGAAGGCTATGCCATTAACTATTTTGGCGAATATTTGCGCCCGTATTGGCGCAAAAATAAAGGCATGAATGCCGAAACCATGCTGCGAACCGCCCAACGGCGTTATCACACGCTGGACTTACTGGCGCAAAAATTTGACCGCCGCGTAATGGCCGACGCCACGCGCGCCGGCGGCAAACGCTACGCCCGCATCGCCGCGCTGGCGTATCGCCAATCGCTGGCCGCCATGGGCATGGCCGCCGATCGCAATGGCCAGCCCGTTGTATTTACCAAGGAAGAAACCAGCAATGGCGACATCGCCACCGTGGACGTGCTGTTCCCGGCGTCGCCGGTTTTTCTCCTATTTAATCCGCAATTGGAAGCCGCTTCGATGGCGCCGGTCCTGGTTTCGGCCGATACCCCGCGCTGGAAATACGCCTGGTCACCGCATGATCTGGGAACCTATCCCATTTGCGCCGGCCATTACCGCACCGGCGGCGAGACCATGCCGGTGGAAGAAAGCGGCAACATGATCATATTGGCGGACGCCATCGCCCAGTCCGAAGGCAACGCCCATTTTGCGGCCAAGTACTGGCCGCTATTCACGCGCTGGGCCAAATATCTTCGCGAGTTTGGTTTTGATCCTAAAAAACAGCTAAGCTCCGATGATTTCCTGGGCGTTCGCGCCCACAACGCCAATTTATCAGTAAAAGCCATTGAGGCCATCGGCGCCTACGGGCAACTGTGCGCCCTGCGCGGACTCAAAGCGCGGGCTGCCGATGCCGCCGCAACGGCCCGCCGCTGGGCCCGAAAATGGATGAAAGCGGACCAAAACGGAAGTTATTACCGCGCCGCGTTCAACCAGCCGGGGGAATGGAGCGAACTGTACAACATGGCCTGGGACCGCATACTGGGGCTGCATCTGTTTCCCAGGAAAGTTACCCATGAACAGATGGCCTGGTACATGACGCGGATGACAAAGTTTGGCATGCCTCTGAACAGCGCCACGAATTTCGGGGATACCGATCACTCCATTTATACGGCCATGCTGGCCCAGAATCCGGCGCATTTTCGCGCCATCATTGGCGGCATCTATACCTTGCAATGATTA
>JAJZCU010000457.1 GCA_021828935.1 Planctomycetota bacterium
ATCGTGATTAATTCGCTGATAATGCCCATGCTGTATGCGTTGTCGTTCCTGATTCTGTTTACCATTGGCGGCATTACGGGTCTGGTGCTGGGCGCCCTGGCCAGCGACATGCAGTTGCACGACACGTATTTTGTGGTCGCACACTTTCACTACACGATGTTTGGCGGGGCGATCATCGCATTTCTGGGCGGCCTGCATTACTGGTGGCCCAAAATGTTTGGCAAAAGATACAATGAGCGCCTGGGCCAGATTGCCGCGGTCATGCTGTTCATTGGTTTTAACTTAACATTCATTCCTCAATTTATCATGGGCGCCAAAGGCATGCCCCGGCGCTATGCCCACTATTTGCCCAAATTTCAGATTTACCATGATCTGTCCAGTTGCGGCGCATATTTGCAGTTCATCAGCTTTCTGCTGATCGCCGGCTACCTGATTCACTCGTTGATGCGGGGCGAGAAATCGTCCGCGAATCCATGGGGCTCCGCCACGCTGGAATGGTCCTGCAGTTCTCCGCCGCCTTATTACAATTTTAAGACCACGCCGGCGGTCGGCGACCCGTACGATTACAGCAACCTCGTGTACGAACCAGCCATCAAGGGCTACATTCGGGATAACTCACAGGCCAAGCCGTATTCCACCACGGTGCTGATGGATGAACAGCGGCGTCATTCGTGATGCGCCTGAATCTCCAGCCCGCGCGATCAGCGCCCGCTGGGGCCAAAGTGAACGGCGGCGGCGACGTAAAGCCCGGGCCGTTCGGGAGAAGTGTATGTCGCTTTTGAGCAGGAACTTATGAGTCAAGTTGATTCCGCACAGCCCGCCGGTGGCCATGAACACCATAATCCCCATCTGGCGCACCATTTTGATACGCCGCAACAGCAGTTTGAATCCGGCAAGCTGGGCATGTGGATATTCCTGATAACGGAAGTCCTGTTGTTCAGCGGCCTGTTCTGCGCCTACGCCGTGTTTCGCGCCATGTACCCGGCCATTTTTCTCTATGCCGGTCAATACATGGACCCGACCTCCGGCCTGATCAACACGTTCATTCTGCTGACCAGCGGCCTGACGATGGCGTTGGCCATCAGGTTTGCGCAAACGGGCAAGCAGGTGGGATTAATCGTCTGCCTCATCGCCACCATCATTCTGGGGCTGGGTTTTCTGGGCATTCACGCCTATGAGTACAAAACATTTATTGATATGGGCCTGGTTCCGGGAACCAAGTTTGACCCCAAGTACGCCCCCAACGGGCAACCGGTGGCGCCGCCCAAAGGGGCCTTGAATCCCGCCGCCACCCTCAACGCGCCGCCCGCCAATCCGTTGTGGAACCCCAAAATCAAGACGCTTCCCGGCGGCTTTAAGTGGGACCATTCCGCGATTGCCCCCGCCGCTTTGGGCCCCGCCGGCGTGACCACCGCCCACAAGTATCGCCCCCAAACCGCGTGGTTGGGCCAGCCGGACAATGTCCAATTGTTTTTTGGTATCTATTTTGTCATGACGGGCTTGCACGGGTTGCACGTGCTGGCCGGCCTTGTGGCAATTTCCTGGATACTCTACCGATCGATCAAGGGGGAATTTGGCCCCGAATACTTCACGCCCGTGGACACGGTGGGCCTCTATTGGGGCCTGGTGGACTTGATCTGGATATTTCTGTTCCCCCTGTTGTACCTGATTCGCTAATAACAGACCGCCCGGCGGATTGCCGCGGCGCCTTCGCATAACTTGAGGATGACGCACCCATGGCTCACGCCCCAGACGTTGTTGATACCAAGCAATTGGATGATGAAGCGCCAATTTCCAAGGTTATGTCGGTTCGCACCTTGGTGTTGGTGTGGGCTTTTCTCATCGCCTTTGCCATCCTTAACTATTACAGCGCCACGGTCTATCTTGACGGCTTTAATACCTTTGTCTCCCTGAGCATTGCGCTGGTCATGGGTACCGTCTCCGTCTTTTTCTTCATGCACCTGGGGTTCGACCGCCCGATCAATGCGTTCGCGTTCGTCGCTTCCCTGGCCGTTGCGGTCTTGTTTATCACGTTCTCCATTGCCGACGGCCGCGCCTACCAGAGCGAACTTTACAACCGCGAAGGCAAGGCCATGATCTCAACGATTCAGTCGCGCAAGGCCAAGACGGGCCAGGCGCCGGCCCAGCCCGCGATGATTCCCGGCCGTTGACGATTCTCTCATTCTTAACCAATCAATTAAGATCGGAATGAAGGCATAACGCTCCTCACTGGGCAGCGCTATAATCGCCGGGTGTACCATGAGCAACCTTGAACCAAACGTTCCCGGCAATGTTCACGCGGAAAACCCCGGCGGCGCCGGCGGCAAGCCGCTGCACATTGCCGGCGCCGGCACGATGGCCATCTATCTGCTTGTGGCCAGCCTGACGGTGCTCTTCGCGGCCAGCATTGCCGGATACCTGATCATCCGTTTTCGTTTTGATGTACATGTTCACATCCCGCTGCCGCCCACGCTGTGGCTCAGCACCGCATTAATTATCATCAGCAGCGTAACCATACAGGTGGCGCTGTCGGCGATTCGGCGGAACAACGAAAAGGCTTGCCGCATCGGGCTGCTGATCACGCTGGCCCTGGGCGTCGCGTTTTTGGTGGTGCAGGTGTTTAACTGGCTGGCGC
>JAJZCU010000458.1 GCA_021828935.1 Planctomycetota bacterium
TTTTGAAACCGTCCGCCGCATGAAGCCACCCACCGCCAAGGGGCATTACATTCGCAGCGCCACGCTGCATGGCAGCATGAGCCCCGGCATTGCTTTGGACATGGCGCATCTGGACGCCCCGGCTGTTGAAGCCTGATAAGTATTTGATTGCCCTCTGTTAGAAAAAATCGGCCGCGCCAGCAGCGCCGCCCAAACCTCTGAGGTTCATTATGAGCAAACGTATCAAAGATTTGATCACCGCTGAACTGGAAGGCAAGTTTCGCGGGTCCGACAGCATGGTGGTGGTGGATTACACCGGCATCAACGCGACGGACACCAATCGCCTGCGTGGCGCCCTGCGGAAGAAGGATGTGAAGTTCACCGTGGTGCGCAACGCCATGGCCGCACGGGCATTAAATAATGTTGGCCTGAAAGGCGCCGACAGCCTGCTGGTGGGCGCCAATGCCCTGGTGTACGGCGGCGAGTCCATTGTTGACCTGGTCAAAGAACTCGTTGAGCAAAGCAAGACGCTCGACAAGCTCAAAATCAAGGGTTCTCTGGTTGAAGGGCAGGTGCTGGACAACAAAGCCACCGCCGACCTGGCCAAGATGCCCAATAAGAAAGAACTGCAATCCATGATTGTCGGGCAGTTGCTATCCCCCGGGCGCACCCTGGCGGGTCAGATCGTTGGGCCTGGCCGCAACATTGGCGGCATCATCAAGGCCGTTATTGAGAAGAAAGAAAAGGAAGAGGCTGGCGCAGCCCCGGCGGCGGCGGCTTGAACCGCAGCCGTTGACGCGATTTCACAAATTATTAACTTTGCATTTTATTGCTTCCCGCCACGCATGCAGCCTGCAATACGCAGTTAAAACGGGGTACTGTGCCCCGGCTGGTGAAGGCGGAAATTAGGAAAGGTTTTTACCATGGCAGATTACGCTGCGGATATCACGGAATTGGGCGACAAGATCGTCGCACTGTCGCTGTTGCAGGCCCGGCAACTCAGCGAGTACCTCAAGGAAAAGCACGGCATTGAAGCCGCGGCCGGTGGCGCGGTCATGATGGCGGCCCCCGGCGGCGGCGGCGGCGCGGCGCCGGCTGCGGAAGCCGAACAGACCACGTTTGATGTGGTGCTGAAGGCTGCCGGCGAAAAGAAGATTCAGGTTATTAAGGTGGTCCGCGCGGCCACGAACCTGGGTCTCAAGGAAGCCAAGGATCTCGTTGAAGGCGCCCCGAAGGTCGTCAAGCCGGGTCTGGAAAAGGCCGACGCCGAGAAGCTCAAGAAAGAGCTGGAAGCCGAAGGCGCCACGGTCGAACTCAAGTAAGCTTCGGCCAGAATTTACAAGCCCAAAGGGCGGCCCACGTTTGTGGCGCCGCCCTTTTTTATTTTGGGCCCGTCTTCTGGGCTGGGGAAATGGCTGCACGCGGTCGAGGGTGCGGATGCAAAAATAGCGCACGTTAATTGGCATGTCAGCGGGTGGTGTATGTGACGCGCCGCCGTCGATGACACATTTTTGGGGCCGCGCTTAGCCGACACGTATACGTGTCGGCTAAGCGCATGGGGCGTTGCGGCGGGGGATTCCGGCGGCTGCGGCGCGGCGATGCCATATGTGTTATTTGGCGGCGCACGGACTACAAATCCACCGGCGTGCGCTGCGCAAGGCAGATCGCCGCATGTCTGGCTGCGCTGCCGGCCGGTCACTGTTCCCTGCGCTGCGCCCTGGCGACTATTTTCGCGGCGTGGCGCGCCCACCAGTTTTCCCAGCGCTTCAGGCGGGTTCCTTTGCCACGCGGGTGTGCGCCCGTGAGATGGGCAAGGGCCGCATACAAGGAAGCAGCCGATCCCAAATTCTGCTTCCCGCGGGGTGTAAGATACTCCCGTGCTTGGTGGATCGTCTGGATCGCCGTCAATAGCGCCGGCACATCCTGCCGCGCGCCGACGCGGCGGATGATTAGAATCCACGGTTGGCGGTTCGCGTCGGAGCCGGCGTTCAACCACAGGCTCTTAATTGCGCCAGCCAGTGCCGGCCCCCCAATGCTAATCAGGCCAGAAAGTATTTGCGGACGGGGCATCCAGCGTTTTCCGTTGCGTTTGGGATCATCATAATTGTGCGCGGCCCACGCGTCGGTCAGGTCGCGGGCCGTTGCCACACGCCAGAAATGCCGCGCGCTAACGGCCATGGCCAAAGCCCGACGCATACGCACGTCCCACGCATACGCATCTGAAAGCATTTGCGGATCACGGTCCCCTTGGCTTACCAAGGGCGCGAGCACTGTTGCTGCCGCGGCATCGTGCCCGAATCGGGCATATGTGGCGGAGAGTTTCCTGCGAACAGCATCGGCCTGCGCACCGGATGACCCCGCCAATTGCGCGCGAAGCCTGGCGATGCGTTCAGCCGGGGGATTGATCAGGTGAAAAGGGCGCCACCATGGATTTCGTATCAAGATTTTGTGCCCAGTTCCGAGGTTTATAAGTATCGCCTGCTTGTGGCCGGGAAAGTGCGCCAGCAGCCATCGAACAGCGGAGTTGCACGCGCGGCGCAGGACCGTTGGACCGCCGTAATTCTCCATGTATGGACCGCCGTACGCGGCAAAAATCAATTGGAGCGGCGTCACAATTTGTCGACCCAGCGCTTTGGCCCTAATTTGGTGACCAGCC
>JAJZCU010000459.1 GCA_021828935.1 Planctomycetota bacterium
CGCAGCAGCTCGCTGGTGCAGGCGCCGCTTCACTCTAAAGGGGCCGAACAGCTGCTTTCCAGCCTGGTCGATTGGAATTGGGTATTACGCTGCGCCAACCGCATGCACAATGCCGGCACGCGGGCGTAGTCCGGACTTTTTTCGACGCCCTGCCGGACCGATGCCGCCTTTGCTGCGCGTGAAAAGCAAATGTATAAAAATCACGTGCTGTCTTACGTGCAGCCCAGCGTGCTGTTTCGCAATTGGATTTGTGGCACATTTCTCACGGACTTCAACCGTCCAACTTTTTTCCAATGCAGTGGCCGACAAGAATGTGGTTTCGCGCGTATCGCGGCAGCGCTGGCCATGGCGCACGCGGATTCAGGGCACTTTCCACAGGCGCTGGCAGAACTCTCCCCTAAATATCTCCAGCGTGTTCCGCGCGATGCGTTTACGGGCAAGGCCGTCATATACCGCCGCACCAAAACAGGCTATCTGCTCACCTGCGACTGGCACGCCGCCGACATCCACACCGACGCTTACGACATCAGTCCTCTGACAATTCGATACCCCAGCAAACCGCAAAAACCACTGATGCCCGCGCGCTAATTAACCGTGGCGCACCGCCCACCCATTGCTGCACAATTAAAACCGGCTTTCAATGCGGCCCTGCCGCCGCCGTTCCGCACGGGCCGCCGCCCTGGGCTTCGGCCATGGCCACGGGATTTCCAGAAAAATCAAACAGGCGGTAAAACGCGCTGACTTCCGTGCTGCTGGCCGGCACGTAATGGCAAATGAACGCCCGCCGGAAGCGTTCTTTACTAGCATTGGGGTATGACCCGTGGATCACGCTGCCATTAAAAAACAAGACATCGCCCGCGCTCAGACGCAGCGCGACCGGCTCTACACCGGCCGGCGGACGCACGTAATCTGTGGTGAACGAACGCGCAGCGTCCGCCGTTTCCGGGCAGGCAATTTCAGCGTTAGCGGTCTGAGGAACCACCATTAGCGTGCCGTTTTCTTCATCGGCATCATCAATGGCCATCCACGCCGCCACGCAGGTTCCAGGCTTCACCCGCAGATAAAAATTATCCTGGTGCAGTTCCTGCCCGCGGGCCCCCGGCGGCTTGAAGTAAAACATGCTCTGGGCCGCCAGCGGCTCTTCACCCATGAACGCGCGTAAATAGTTATGAATCCGCGAGTCCAGCATAATGCCCATCGCCAGCGGCCCGATGGGCAATTCCGGATGCAGATGCGGATGCATCATGCGGGGATAAAATGCCAGCGGATCCCCCGGCGGCACATCCGCAAAGTGGCCATCGGACAGGCCTGCCACGGGACCGTTGGCGGCGGCGGACATAAAGGCTTCGCGGATGCCATCCACTTCCGATGGCGTGGCGAGCTGCCGGACAATGGCGTAGCCGTCGCTTTGAAAGTGCTGGAGGATGATGTCGTCTGTCATTGTCATCGCGCCCTTTGGCGCCGCCGAAGTTGCCGACATGATGTTCCCTTCAGAAAGGTTAGGAGCGTCGGTACATTTAACCCGCGCGATTTTACGCCCGCAATGGGTCTAACGCCATTCTGGGCCGAGGGTACGAGGCTGCTTATACTCTGCGCTGCCAGTAGTAATACATCCTCGATTTCCGGCTTGCACCAGTTCAACATGCGAACCGCTTCCAGCCCGCCTCCATAACGGTTTTCCAAGCGTCGGTCGTTTTATCCGCGCCATCCGCGTCATCCGCGGTTTCGTCGTGACGTGTGTTACAGTTTGATATAGTGCAGCGGAGTTGCAATCAGAAACGCAGCGGCAAATGATCACCGCGTCCCAGATGATCGCCTTATTTGCGGAAAAACGTCCGCCCCGGAAGATTGACCTTGCTCAGGCGGTTGTTCACATACAACGCTTCCAATAAAAATTCGCCCGCGGACACCAGTGCCGACGGCTCGTCAGCGTCCATCTCCAATTTGCCGGCCAGTTTGGTGGCCATATTTTTCAGGCCCTTCACATGCGCATAATTTTCCAGCAGCGTTTGGGTTGAAACTTCATCGCCCACCTGCAAAGTCATGCCACCCTTGAACTGCAGCGCAATATCTTCATATTCCGCCAAATCTCCGTGCCGCGCAAACACGTTCTTCACCGCTTCTCCGGCCAATGAGTTGATTAATTTATCCTCAGCCGTGTCTCCTTCGGCCAGCATCAACTCAATTTTTCCCCGGCAACTGGCGTTGATGAAGGCCAAATCATCGGCTCGGGCCACCACTTTTTTCTCGCCATGCACAATGCCGCGACGTTCCGCACTGGATACCACGTTTTCGGCATTGGCAATGGAACACCGCACGCTTACGCCGCTGGCCTGGTTGATGTGCGGGCTGCTGCGCGCCAGGCGCACAAATTCTTCCAGCACCTCATGCACATAATGCGGAATCTGCACCTGTACGTCGCTGTCGCGCGTAAGCCAGGCATTGTTCCGCGTGATGCTGATGCCCTCTTCCATGGTCTGCGGATAATGCGTGCGAATCACGCTGCCGATGCGGTCCTTCAGCGGCGTGACGATGCGGCCGCGATTCGTGTAGTCTTCCGGGTTCGCGGAAAAAACCATGCATACATCCAGGTTCAGGCGAATGGGATAGCCGCGAATCTGGATGTCCCGT
>JAJZCU010000025.1 GCA_021828935.1 Planctomycetota bacterium
TGATCCCCTGGCTATCGGCGACCTTGGGCCATTCTGGGAGGCGCTGGCCGACCCCAGCGTGGAAAAATATTGCCACGCCGGCGAGCAGGACATCGCCATTGCGTTCGCCGTCGGCAAAAATCGGCCAGAAGCTGCGGCTGGCCTTTATCGGTTGCGGGGGCATCAGCGAATTGCACATTAAAACCCTCCAAAAGTTTGCCGATGTGGAAATTGTGGGCGGGGCGGACTTAAATCCCGAACGTCTGGAAGTCATGAAGAACAAATACGGGTTTACCAAGCTGTACAAAGATTATCATGAAATGCTCAAAGAACTCAAGCCCGCGGCGGTGAGCGTTTGTACGCCCAACGGCGTGCATGCCCCCGCCACGATTGCCGCGCTGGCCGCCGGCGCCCATGTCATCACCGAAAAGCCCATGGCCATGACGCCCCGTGAATGCCAGGACATGATTGATGCGGCGAAGAAGGCCAACAAGAAATTAGTGGCCGGCTTCCAGTATCGCTACCACCCGGCGACGCAAATGCTGAAGCGCGCCCGCGACGCCGGCGAATTCGGCAATATCATGTTTGTTAAATGCCAGGCGCTGCGCCGCCGCGGCATTCCCAACTGGGGCGTATTTGGCCAAAAGCACCTGCAGGGCGGCGGGCCAATGATTGACATCGGCGTGCATGTCATTGAGATGGCCCACTACGTGATGGGCTCCCCCAGGCCCATTGCCGCCTCTGGGAAAACCTGGACCTATATGGGCAACAAACCCAGTGATGTGGCCAGCCAATGGCCCAACTGGGACTGGAAAACCTACACCGTGGAAGACTTGGCGATCGGCCAGATCCGCTTTGAGAATGGCGCACTGATGCAAATCGAAGCCGCCTTTGCGGCACACATTGAAAAAGATGTGTGGAATTTTTCACTGGTGGGTGACAAGGGCGGCTGCAACTGGGATCCGCCGGCCCTGTTCGCCGACCATTTCGGAACCATGATTAACAGCAAGCCGGCGTTTATCGCCGACGGCAATTTCGATTTTCTCTTCCAGCAAAAATTGCGAAATTTTGTGGACGGCTGCCTGACCGGTTCGGCCCTTGAGGCGCCGGGCGAAGCCGGCATGGCGGTCCAAAAAATTCTGGATGGCGTATACCGGTCATCGGATGCCGGCGGCAAGGAAGTTGGCATCGAATAACCGCAGGATGGCCGCGGGGGCGGGCTGTGGCGGGCCCGGTTCGCCGTCGGTGCAAGGTTATAACAAATCCGCGAAATTGTGACACACGTTGCGACGAAACCGCGGATGACGCCGGCGGCGCGGATAAGACGACGGATGATGATGCCGCGCGCCCTGGAAAAGGTTGGCGTGGCGAAAAATCCAGCATCCAGCGCGTTGTGAAATAAACTGCAATACCCAAGACAGTTACTTTTCCAAGCTGCCCCGTCGTATCCGCGTTCATCCGCGCAACCCGCGGCGATTATTTACCGCTGCCTTTTTTGGTTGCGACTCCGCTGCGCTTGATCAAAACTGCAACACGCGTCAAGACGGCGCGGATGGGGTGACCTCGCGCCGAGATTCTTTCGTCCGGAGTTCCGGGCCGTATCCGCGCGATTCGGGGGCGCCTCTGGGCCATCCGCGGGGACCATTTACCGCTACGTTTTCAGTTGCGGCTCGGCTGCGCTAGCCGTCACAACGAAACTGCGGAGTACGCGGATGGCGCGGATAACACTGCCGGACGTGCCATCGGGCGCTGCTGCGGTACAGTAACCGCGAATCGGTGTTGGCGGACGATGTGAATCTGGGTAAAATAAATAACCGCCGCCGCTTGCCTAATTGACGAGTTTGTGAAGAGCGGCGCGAATTTTGCTGCAAAAAATCGGCATGGACTGTCCTTCACGGCGGAATTTACCGATAACACAGGGGCAAGGGAAGGGAAACTATGTACCTTAAGCATTACAACTTGCAGCAGCTTCCGTTCCGCAATAGCCCGGACCCTCGCTTCTTTCTGGAAACCAGCAAGCACAATGAGGCCTTGGCCAATCTGGTGTATGCGGTGGAGCAGCGGCGCGGCTTTGTGTTATTAACGGGCGAAATTGGTTCAGGCAAGACGTTGGTCACGCACCTGCTGTTGCAACATGTGGAAGACCACGCGTTGGTGGCGCTGATCCGTAACACGCACTTGAACAGCTCGCAGTTGGTGCGCCTGGTTTGTGACGAATTTTCCGTGCAAACAGGCCCCAGCACGGACAAAGCGTCCATGCTGTTGGCGTTGAATCAATTTCTCATTCAGCAGCTTTCCGAAGACAAACTGGTGGTGATCATCATTGATGAAGCCCAGAACCTTTCCGACAAAGTGCTGGAAGAACTGCGCATGTTATCCAACCTGGAGACCAGCAGCGAAAAGCTGTTGCAAATTGTGCTGGTGGGCCAGCCGGAACTGCGGCAAAAGATTTCGCAGCCGCACTTGGAACAGCTCCGGCAGCGCATCGCACTGAATTATCACTTGGAACCGCTGACCCGTGAGGAAGTTTCCGGGTACATCGCACACCGGCTGCAGGTGGCCGGCGCGCGGCACAATGTTTTGTTTACGCCCGAAGCGGTCGACAAAATCTTCCGATTTTCCCGCGGCACCCCACGTATCGTCAATGGCGTATGCGATAACGCATTGCTGTATGGCTTTACCGCCGGCGTGACCACCGTTGACGGCGATTTGGTCGATCGCGTGCTGCGGCAATCCATGCAATTGGCGCCCCGGCAGCGCGTGGGCCCCATGCGCACCCCAACCTACACGCCGCCCCAGCCCCCGGCCCAGCGGTCCGCCCCGCAGTCTCCCCAGTTTGATATTGCTAGAAAACCACCGCGTCCGTCCACGGCTTCAGGCATCTTGGGTGGCACGAGCCAGCGGTCGGCAGGGGCTGACAATTCGACGGAAAGTTCGTCCGCGAGTTCATCCGGGAAATTAACCGCGGATTCCGCCGGCGATTCGACGAGTTCCGCGACGCTGTCAGCTGCCGATCGCATCTATATGGAAAGCGAACCGGCCGGGCGCATCGTCATGCCGCCGGCAACCCAGCAATTGGCGGATTCACGAAATGGCGTAGGAATTGGCGCTATCCTTTCAACGGCCACGGCCACCGCGCCTGGCGTCCGCAGCGGCGCGACGGGTACTGGTAATGGAAGTGAAATGTTGGCCACCAGTCCGGTGGTCCCGGCAGTTGCGCCATCGGCCAGCGCGCCCGCGGACAGTCTTACCGCTGCCGTGGCCAGCGCCGCAGGCTTGAATGGCGCCGGCGCGCTGCTGGAGCCACGGCAACCAAAGCCCGCGGTTTTACCAACCTTAACCCCCGCTCTTGCCGGGCAGGCACAAGCCGCCCCGGCGGATTCTGTTGTGCTGTGCGTCCCGGCCGAGGCGCTGTTCGGCCTGCCGCAAATGTGAGTCGGTCAACTGCCGCACCCGGGCGCACGCGGACTATTGGACGTGCCGGCTGCCATTGATGCGCCGCACTGAGCGAAAACCCGTTGATTTACCGCTACCGCTACAGCGTCAACGCGTCAAGGTTCCGCAACCCCGTCATTTCTTTGCTAAAAAATGGCTCCGCGAAGTCGCAGCGGATCGTTCCGCCGAAGTAGGCGCACAGGTTGGTCACATAGCGTTCCGCGGCGCCGTGGTCGGGGCCGGTGCGGCCGAAGTAAAATTGCGATTGGTATTGCCGCAGTGCCTCAAGTTTTCGGGGCATTGTGCCGGTGATGTCCACGCAGAATGTGGCCGGAAAATTAAAGCGCAGGTGGGTGCAGAAATAATATAAAACTCGCGGCACGTACCAGGGCTCGCCGGGAATGGCGCTTTTGGTAAGCTTGCCATCAAAGCGGGCGTCTTCGGCAATTCGTGTGACGGCCAAATGATCGGGATGGGCGTCTTCAGGATAGGGTAAGAACAGGATGTCGGGGCGAACGGCGCGATAAATGGCGGCCACGCGGTGGCGGGCATCAAGGCTATGGACTACTTCACGATTTTTAAACCCGGCCTGCAGACGGTTCACGCCCAGCACATTCGCGGCGGCGGCGGCTTCACGGGCACGAATTTCGGGGTTGCCGAACGGCGTGGGCTCGCCATTGGTGAAATCCAGCAACGTTACGCTGTGGCCCTGTTCCACCAGCAGGGCCACCGTGCCGCCCATGGCCAGTTCCTGATCGTCGGGATGCGGACCGGCAATGAGAATTTGCATGGTAAACCTTTGGCGGATGTAGGATCACATAAGTTTTAACTGCGTTTGTCCAACGCCACCCAGTGTTCATCCCGGCGCCCGGTGTATTGGGCCCGCGGACGGATAAGTTTGTTGTTGGAATACTGTTCCAGCACATGGGCCACCCAGCCGCTGGTACGGCTGATCGCGAAGATGGGCGTGAACAAATCGTCGGCAATATTTAAGTAGTGGTAGACCGACGCGCTGTAGAAATCAACATTTGGCTTAAGCCCCTTGGCTTCGGTCACCAGTTCTTCAATGGCCACCGACATATTATACCAATTTTCCTGGGCGGTAAGTTTGCCCAATTGCCGCGACATTTCACGCAGGTGCTTGGCGCGCGGATCGCCATTTTTATAAACGGCATGGCCAAAGCCCATGATTTTTTCGCGGTTGCCCAGCTTCTGCTGAATGTAGGCGCCCACGCGGTCGGGGTTGCCAATTTCGTTGAGCATCTTCATGACCTGCTCATTGGCGCCTCCGTGCAGCGGGCCTTTTAGGGCACAGATGGCCGCGGTGATGGCGGAGTGTAAATCGGTTTCGGTGGCGGCGGCCACGCGCGCCGTGAACGTGCTGGCGTTTAATTCGTGGTCCGCATGCAGAATGTAGGCCTTGTCCAAGGCGCGGCTGGAAAGCGGGTCGGGCGCCATGCCGCGCAGCATATAGAGGAAGTTCGCGGCCAGACCCAAATCCGGCCGGGGCGGAATGGGTTCGCGATTGTTACGGATGCGGTCGTAGGCCGCCACGATGCTGGCAATCTGCCCTTGCAGGCGAATGGCTTTGCGATGATTGGCCGCCGCGGACATATCTTCGGCTTCGGGATCAAACATGGCCAGGCTGCTTACGGCGGTGCGCAGGCCTTCCATGGGCGTGGTTCGCCGCGGGAAGGAACGCATCATGTCCAGCAGGCCCTTGGGCAACTGCGCTTCTTCGGCAATCTGCGTGCGCAGATGCGAAAGCTCTTCGCGGTCGGGTAATTTATCAAACCATAATAGATGAACAATTTCTTCAAACGTACCGTTCTCGGCAAGTTCATCAATTGGAATGCCGCGGTAAGTTAGCACTCCGTTTTCGATGGAGCAGATGCTCGACGAGAGCGCAACGACATCGCGTAACCCGGCGGCTGAACCTGTTGATACTGGCATGTCTGACATTCTATACAACCTCGCAATAACCTCGAAGGAAATATCATACACGTAAGCGTCAAAGTAGTATATCGATTTGGTCTCGCCGTCAATTGCAGGGGTGGCAAAGTTTTTGAAGGTCCGTGTGAATTTGTTGGAAATGGCCAGCAGTCGCCGAAAAACGCAAGGTGTATCCATCGCGCACGGCGTCAAAAATTTCAAACCGGTGACCATGTCTGTTATTGAGCGTCAGGTAGATAATGTCGCTTTTTTGTTCACCAAGTCAGCTCGGAACAATTAAGAAACCACCGGATCCGCTACCCATCGCGTGCTATCGCGGCCAGCCCGGTGCCCGTCTGGGTGGCGTTTTACGGCTATTCCCCATTTGTATGCCAACATTTCCTGCAATCCATGCGGCCTCGTTGCTTATTTTAGGCGATACTTTTTGACGACATTATCTACCTGAATGTCAATAGCCGCCCGCGACGGGCGCGCGGCGGCGGCACAATTCCGCGACGTTGCCGGGCCGCCGGTGCGGAACCGTGCCATCGCGCGGGCGGATGTGCCGCACCCCGTGCCGGCCGATGCGGGTCATAAGCCGCGAGCAGCATGCTTGAAGATCGGCGATTCGTCCGCCCTAATGCCAAAATGCCCCGCCCGGGTTATAACACCCCTTGCAGGCGCCGCGAAATGGCCGGGGGTAACAAGAATCGGCCGCGTGACGTTTATGAGGAAATTTCTATGGCACAGCGGCAGGCGTCACGCCCTATTGTCTTGGTCACGGCGGTTTTAGCCGTTGGACTTTTTCTGGGCCGGGCAATCAAGCAGGTCTCGGCGGCCTCCAGTCGCAGGCTGCGCGTTGGCGCCGAGGCCCTCAGAATTGTCCGAAACGTCCGCGGCGTCTACGCCCGGCCGCCGGGGGGAGTGCCGTCGGGGGCGCTGCCGGGCGGGCCGGTGTTGGGGAACGGGGACATGGGCGTGGTGCTGGGGGGGACGCCTGACGCGTTGCGTTTTTATATTGGGAAATCTGATTTTTTCGGGGTTGTGCGCGGCTACATGATGTCCATGGGGTCGTTGCGGTTGAGCATTCCGGCGCTCCGCGGCGCGTCGTACCATGCGCAGGAAAACATCGGCCCCGCCACCGTGACCGGGCAGTTTTCCAACTCCAACGGCGCCAAATTATCCCTGCGGGCGTGGGTGGCGGCGAAGGCCGACGCGCTTGTCATTCAACTGCGCAATGCCGGAAGATTCCCGCTTCCGGTTTCCGGCCGGCTGCTGGATGCATGGGGCACGCCCGGCAGCGCGCCGCTGCGCGGCCGCAGCGGTCGCATCGCCTTTCTTCGGGTCTCCCCCGATACCGTGGCCGGCATCGTGGGGAATCAGATTAAACAGGGCCCGCGTGAGCCATTTCACGGACAAATCGGCGATGTGAAGATTTTTAATAAGGCGATCGGGCCGTCCCTGGCGCGACATGCCCGGCCCGTGATGGCGTGGCTGCAGGGAAAGGGGATTGTTACTGCTGGGGGCGCGCGCATCCGCCGCCGTGGAGCGAGAGGGTGGCGGTGCGCCTTAAACGGGGGCGCCAATTCGTACGCCAGTTTGGGCATGTTGCGCCTGCCGCAGCGCCAATTCACCCTGACCATGCGCGTGCGGGCCACGGCCCAAGGCGCCAAGAACGTGATCTTCGCCGCCCAGCCGAGCAATTTCTGGAGTTTTGGGCCACAGAATTATGATGGGTTTTCGCTGGCGCTAGACCATGGCCGGCTGCGGGCCAGGTTGAATGAAACCGTCGCCCAAGCACGGGGCCGCTTTCCCATGAACCGTCCGGTGCGCGTAACGGTCAATTATAACGGCCGCGCCATGACAATCTTTGCCAATGGCCGCGAAGTTGCCCGCACGACTAAATTTCCGACGGCGGCGCAGGTGATGGGGGCGGATAAATATTCCATTCACGGCGGAGACAATCACATTCCTTATCAGGATACCAGCCCCAAGGGCGCGTTGTTTCTGCGTGCCTTGGGCGGGGGCAGCCAAATCGTTGCCGCCGGGCGACTGGGGGTGCGAATCGCGCCCCAGCGTACTGTAACGCTGGTGGTCATTGGGGCCGACAATCGCCATTCGCGGCGCTACTTCCGCGCCAGCGCAGCCTTGCTGGCAAAATTTAATGCGCACGCGGTGCATTCGCTGCAACGCGCGCACGCCGCGTGGTGGAAACATTTTTGGCAAAAATCATTCATAGAAATTCCAGATAAAACAATTCAGAATGCGTGGTACGGTTCGCTGTACTTCCTGGCGTGCTGCAGCGCCCCCAGCCACGATGCCCCGGGCCTTTGGGGTAATTTTGTCACCACCACCCACCCCGGCTGGCAGGGGGATTACACCCTGGATTACAACTATGAGGCAAACTTTTGGGCGGCATATCCCACCAACCATGTGGCGCTGGCCAGAAACTATGACCGCGTGCTTTTAGGTTACATGCCGCGGGGAAAGGCCGAAGCCAAGGCCCGCGGTTATCAGGGAATCTATGATTATACCCACATGATCCCCTTGCCCGGCTGGGATGCCGACCCGAGTTTCTACATGAAGCAAAAAAGCGGCACCTTGTTTGCGTGCGTGGATTGCGTCATGCGCTGGCGTTACACGCGCAACCTTGCTTACGCCAGGAAGGTGTATCCGTTGCTGAGCGGCACGGCGCGCTTTTGGGACCACTACCTGCAATTAAAAAATGGCGTTTACGTGGACGCCAACGACGCGCCCGATGAAGGGCGCGACGGAAACGCCGTAAACCCAGCCACCAGCGTGGCCTTTCTCCGGCTGCTGTATACAAATTTAATTGTCATTAATCGGAATCTGCGCAAAAATGCCGCCCGTCGCCGCCGGTGGGAACATATTCTTAAGCATTTAAGTCCGCTGCCCATTGTGCGGGCATCCACTGTGCAGCCAATTGTAAATGCGGTGGGAAAAGCCAAAACCCATGGCCAATGGGTGATACGCCAAACGCAGCGGGGGCCGGCGTGGGTGAACATGGGAGATCGCTTTAAGCCGGGGTACAAGCCGCATCAGGAAGGTTCATCCGCGGGCATGACATCACTGATGGCGGTGTTTCCGGGCTGGCAGATCGGCCTGGAAAGTTCCCCGCGCGATCGCCAGGCGGCTTTGGCCACCGCGCGCTTTCAGCAACTGTGGTATGATTTTAATAACACCTCAACGTTTTATCCGGCGACCGCCTGTGCGGGGTATAATCCGCACAGCATCCTCCGGCACATGCATGTTCTGGTGACGCATTTTATGACGCCCAATTTTGCCCTGCACTTCGGGGGCGGCGGCATTGAAAACTGTTCAGACGTACCAGCAGGCATTTGCGCCATGCTGCTGCAAAGTTATCAGAAAACTATCCACGTTTTCCCCGACTGGCCCAAAGCGAAGAACGCCCGATTTGGCGACCTGCTGGCGTGCGGAAATTTCCTGGTTTCCAGCCAAATAAAAAATGGGCGAGTGCGTTACGTGCGAATTGTCAGCCAAGCAGGACAAAAGTTGCGTTTGGCCAATCCCTGGCCCGGGCGGAAGGTGCGTGTTGTGGCGGGCGGCGCCGCGGGCCGGGCCCTGCATGGACCAGTGTTGACGCTGCCGACCGTGCGAAATGAAAAACTTACGTTTCGACCAGTGCAATAACGTAAATTCAGTGGCGCGCACGGAAGCTGCCGTGGTTGACAATCGCGTATCTGAAAAGACGGGAAGGCGGCCGATGCCCCAAAATGATGGACAGTCTGCTGAAGTCGCTATGGCGCAGGGTGTCCCTTCCGCCGCAGAGGCCCTTGCGCAGGCTGCGGAGTTGGCCCGCGAAGACCCGCGCCTTAGGGCGATTCTGGATTCGGCGCCGGGGGTTCCGCAGGGCCTGTTCGAATATGCTGTTAAGCTTATGCGGGAAGGCGCCGACGCCCGCGCCGCCCTGGCCTTACGCTGCGCCTTGGCTTGGGCGCCGACCGACGTCAATCTTTGGACGCACCTGGGCCTGGCGTATGACCGCCTGGAAGCCGCGAACGATGCGCGTCTGGCGCTGGAACATTCGGTGCGGTTGGACCCGCGCGGCGCTGACACCTGGCTGCTGCTGGGCGGGGTGCTAAAAAAGCAGGGGCATCTGGACGCCGCCGTGGCCGCGTATGAAACGGTTCTACAAATGCTGCCTGAATCCGCATTGGCCTGGCAGTGTTTGGGCGTGGTGCGGCAGGAGCAAAAGCAGGACGCGCGGGCGGTTGACTGCTTCGAGCGGTGCGTGAAATTCGGCGGCGCCAACGCCCCCATGCTGGCCAACATCGGCAAGCTTTATTATCAATTGGGAAAACTCCGCGAGGCTTGCGCCGCGTACGGCCGGGCCGTGCAACTGGATCCGCATCATGCGGTTTATGCCCATGTCCACCGCCGGGTGCGGTTCGCCGTGGACGTGCTGGACGGCCTGCCCGTGAAGCACGCGGCGAAAAATTTCGAGGATTCCCAGCCGCCCGTTGCTGACCCCGAGGCCGATGATTTATCAGATGTTTTTGGCCACGCATTTGATCTGCTGGCCGGCTACGGCCATACGGCGGCCGCCCAGCGCGTGGCGCTGAAGCGCGTGGAACTGTGGCCGGAAGATGGCGCCGCGCGATACATGCTGCACGCGATCAATGGCGCGGCAATCACACGTTCACCGCCGGAGTTTGTGGCCCAACATTTTGACGCCTTTGCCGCCAGTTTTGACACGCAATTGGTGGAAGTGCTGCAATACAACCTTCCGAAAAAGCTGTGCGCAGCAGTATTCGAATGCGCCCAGGAATTGGCGCTTCCCATGCCCGAAAACGCCCTTGATGCCGGCTGCGGCACGGGACTCTGCGCGCCGATTTTGCGCCCGCGCGTGAAACGGCTTACCGGCGTTGATCTATCGGCCAAAATGCTTCAACAGGCAGCGCGTCGCAATATGTATGATGAGTTGGTATGTGATGACCTCGTTTCATTTCTTGACGCGCACCCGGCGGCATTTGACATGTTAATCGCAGCGGATGTGCTTATTTATATCGGTAATCTTGCGGAATTCTTCGCGGCCGCGGGAAGCGCGTTAAAACCCGGCGCACTGCTGGCCGTGAGTACGGAAACCGCCCATCCGAAAGAGGCCGCCACGGCCGCCGCCGGTTATTTAATCAGGCCGTCGGGCCGATTCGCACATACCGACGCCTACGTGCTTGAACAAGCGGCGCCTTGGTTTGTTATGCACGGCGCCATCCCCACGACCGTTCGCCTGGACGCCGGCCGCGATCTGCCGGGAAGTATGTTTGTGTTTCAGCGTCGGTGAAGGGGGGGCGCAGGTTCAATCACCGCACAGTTTTTCGGGCGGGAACCGGCGCGGGTTTGGCCGGGGCAACCACCGGCGCGCCGGGCGCATTCGGGACGCTGGCGGCTGCGACAGGCGCCGGCGCGCCCGGTGGCGAAGCGCTCGGCGCGAACAAATCCTGCTGGCCCGGCGCGGGGCGGTTGTCGGTGCGCATGGCCACCTGGGCGTCTTCCATCAGCTCGCCAAGATCACGAAATTGCCGGTAAACCGATGCGAACCGCACATACGCAATGGGATCAATCTGGCGCACATGTTTCATCACCACTTCGCCCACGGCGGCGCTGGGTACTTCGCGGTGAAAGCGCTGGCTGATTTCCTCTTCCACCGTATCCACAATTTTCGCAATAACATCCCCGGCCACCGGCCGTTTGTAGCAGGCCTTCTGAATGCCTTCCAATACTTTAGAACGTTCATAAGGAACGCGTGAACCGTCTTTCTTCACAACGGTCATGCGAAAGGTTTCTTCCACGCGTTCATAAGTGGTGAAACGGCGATGACAAATATCGCATTGCCGCCGGCGGCGGATGGATTGACCATCTTCCACGGGGCGTGAATCGATCACGCGATCCTTTTCATCGGCACGGCAAAATGGGCAGCGCATGGCGTTTCCAGAAACATAAGTTAGTGCGTAGCGTATTGGGCGCAGCGACCGGCGTCAATTGCCGGCTGGCCTAACGGCTCAAATGGGGGTGGGCTTATATGGGGGAAGGGCTTCCAGCCCGGCGTAGTGATGTCTACGACAAGATTCCATCCATCAATGCAATGCGGTCGAACGAATTGGCGGCCAGGATGGCAACGCCGCGCCCGTCACGGCGGCCCAATTACATTATCAATCAGACGCGTGTTGCCAAGTAGGGCGGCGGCCAGGATTACGTATTCCCCCGGGCGGGGCTCTGCCATCGGCGCCAATGTTTCCCTGTTGGCAATGGCGATGTATTGCGGCGCCAGCCCGGCGGTGGTGAGTCGCCATTGCATTTCTTCAACCAGCATCGCGCCCTGATTCGCTCCCGACGTCGCGCCATTTTCTATTTGGCCGGCGCCCCAGCAAAGCGCCGCAAACAGCGCCGGCGCAACGGCGCGTTCCGCAGGGCTTAAGTAGCGGTTGCGGCTGCTTAGGGCCAGACCGTCGGAATCGCGCACAGAT
>JAJZCU010000460.1 GCA_021828935.1 Planctomycetota bacterium
TGCGTAAACACGCGGTCTTTACTGGCGGCCTTTACCACGAAACGCGTTTGGACAAGACTGCCGCCGGGGGCGCCGGCGGCATGATGGTAAATAACCCAGGCGAAAAGCCCGGCTTTGCCGCGCCGCAGCATGAAATGGGCCTGCTCCCGAAAGGGGAACCAGAACGACGGTGGGCCGTTGAAGATCACTTCGACCGCTTTGGACCCATGCCGAATCACGCGGCAACCGCGGCCGGTAAGGGGCACAAAATAACTGCGGCGACGCGGTTCGCCGGCGCGATGGCGGGGCGGTTTGAGCCGGCCACCGTTGGCGTCAAAGTACATGCCAATGCCGCGGTTGAGCAATTCGGCGTGCCGCGGGGTCATTTCATCAATGATGGAAGAGACGCGGGCGCGCCGTTTGGAGAACGTGACTTGAATAAGGCCGTTGTTCAGCACGATGGTGCGGCCAGTCTGCTTCACCGTAACCGGCCGGGTTCGCGCAGGGGCGGCTTGCGCATCGGTCGATCGTGTGGCCAGCGCACCCACCGCCAAACAAAACAGAAAAGTTGTGCAGAAAGTATTGGCACGCATCTGGTAAGCCATGCTTGGGTCTCCAAGGTTTGTCGCGGAACCGCGGTCTTTGTTTATGAAGCCGGCGTGGGGATGCCGCCGAACCATTGGGTCAATTCCAAGTCCATCGGGCACGGATGCGGTCGCCTCAAGGCTTTTACCTTCTCCGCCCGATGGCCTCGCGGATGGGCGCCAGGAAATGCTCCACCACGCGTTCATCAATGAATTGTTCGCCCTGGCGCGGCAATTGTTCATAGAGTTCATGCAGGTCGGGCAGCTTGCGGCCACCGGCCCATTGGCGCACGATCACGTAGACGCTCAGGGCATCTTCAGAAAAATGGTTGCTTCGTATCTGCTGGGCGCTGGTGCGCGGTTCCACCCAGACGCGGGCGTGGGTGCGGCTGTCTTCAGACAATGAAACAATGGCGCTTAATTCATAATTTACCGCCTTGGAGCCCGGCGTTTCCAACAGCTTGCCCACCGGGCTGTCGCCCAGGAGCGCCTCGGCAATGAGTTCATGGTGGTTGCCTTTGCACTGATAATCAAAGCCCCACAAAATATCCAGATAATCCAGGTCCACGGGAGAAATCGAAAGATAATAGGGAACAACCTCCAGCACGCTGGAGCCCAGCGCATACGCGTCGCGGCAGGTTGGCGGGTTGAAGTACCCGCAACTCAGGCGGTTGGCTTCCACGCTTAGCCATCTATAAGCGTTGTTTTCGCGGTCTTCTTCCATGGTTGATTCGCAGTTTTTGGCGTCCTGCTGAAAGTTCACCAGACGCGGGTGAATTTTCTGCATGCGCTCAAAGAACGAAATGAGCGTGGCCCGGTCCGTGGCCATTTTCATCTGCGTACCCAGGCGCATGTTAACGTAAAACTCATCACACAAGGCGGAATACGAATCACCCATGGGAGCTTCCTTTCTCTGGCGGCGCGTGGCGGGCCGAATAAAACACATTGCCAGGATGGGCCGGTCCGCCCTTACGCGAACCGCGGTATTTTAGCCGCCCCCGGCCCGCGCAGCGGCGGGGGTTGTATGACGGCTATCTTCCCTTTTTCGGGGCAAGTTGTCGAGTAAGTACGGCAGGAGCACCTCTGGCCCCCCTGGCGCAATTTCCCATCCACAAGATTTGACAATTGCCCGGCGTAAGCCGCACCGGCTGACGCTTTTTGTTTTGACGCCCCGGGTTCCAGCGAAGTATGATCCATTTAATTGCCAAAGTCATGATTCAGGAAAAGGCGGAGCTGGCCGGCGCTGGCGTCATTCAGGCCGCTCTACCGGGGTATGCCCCATGAGCAAGAACAAGATTGCGGTCGTGGCGCGACAATTTGGCGCGCAGGATCTGTGGGCATTATTAGTTTTAGCATGCCACCTGCTTCCGCTAATGGCGTGGGCATGGGGCTGGGGGTGGGCTTCGGCGGAGTTGCTGGTGGCGTCGCTGGCGCTTCCACTGGAAGCCTGGACCATTTCATTGACGGCCAAGGGGCGTTCCGGCCGGCGGTTCGGCCTGCAGGCGTGCTTGGTGGTCGTGACCGCCATTGACACCGTCGCCGTGGCGGCTTTTCTTTCACACCCGGTACTGAGAAAATAAACAGGGAACTGTACTATGGGCGACGTTCAAAATCGCGCGAGGGGCACAGTTTCGCCGTGTCGCATTGCCACAGGCGTTGCGCTGGGCTGCGTCGGTGCGTGCGGCGCCGTGGCATTCCTGGCGTTGGCCCGACAGCGGCCCACGGCCCGCGTTGGCGAACTGGCCGTTGAGCTCGACGCGGCCGCTGCGGTACTCGGGGCGGCGGTCCTTCTGGCATCGTCGGCTGAGGCCAAGGGGCGGCCGGCGTTGTTGCAGGCAATAGTTCTGTGTGCGGATGTTGTTATCATAAAAGAGGCATTTGCTTTCGCAATGCTTCCCCCAGTTCTAATCGCCACCGCGATCAGCGTCCTGTACGCCGCAGTGCAAATATATTTACATTTCTGATGAAATGGCTTGAATCGTCGACATGACCGCGTTGTCATGGAACTGGATGGTTGCCACGGCGACCATGGCCTTGCGATCACCGTGACCGCGGCGATCAC
>JAJZCU010000461.1 GCA_021828935.1 Planctomycetota bacterium
TATGCGCCCCTGGATCAACTGCATCATCAGCCAGCGCGCCGCGGAGGAAATTTATTTGCCGCCCTTTCGCGCCGCCGTGCGCCAGGGGCATGCCTGGGCCCTGATGACCGCGTGCAATCGCATCAACGGCGAATACGGTTCGGAAAATAGCTTTTTTCTTACACATGTGCTGCGCGACAAATGGGGCTTTAAGGGCCTGACCATGTCCGACTGGGGTTGCGTTTACAATACCCGCAAAAATCTGCGCGCCGGCCTTGACCTGGAAATGCCCACCGCTAACAAGTATTCGCTGCCGGCCATTACCGCCCTGCTGCGTAAGCATCAAATTTCCATGCGCCTCATCAACCGCCACGCCACGCAGATATTGCGGTTGATCGTGGCCATGGGATTTAATGACCCA
This sequence comes from Planctomycetota bacterium, assembly GCA_021828935.1. Classification (GTDB taxonomy): domain Bacteria; phylum Planctomycetota; class Phycisphaerae; order WQYP01; family WQYP01; genus JAJZCU01. The sequence goes on from JAJZCU010000461.1 coordinate 401, forward strand.
AACAATCCATTCAACCACCGGCCGGCCAATACCGCGGGCGACGCGGCCGTGGTCAATGAAGTGGCGGCGGAAGGCACGGTGTTGTTAAAAAATCGGGGGCACCTTCTGCCGCTGAATTCCCAGAAAAATTTGCGGGTGGTGTTCATTGGTCCATGGGCCACGCGCGTGATGACCGGGGGCGGGGGCAGTTCGCATGTACCACCCGCTGTGACGCCGCTGACGCTGTTGGCCGCGGTAAAGCAAGTGGCTGGCCCCAAGACGCATTGTGCCGCCGTGCCGTGGAATGACGCCTACCGGAAGCTGTGGGGCAAAGGGCCGCTGAGCACGCCGCGGGGCAAGCCGGGCGTGGCGGCTTATTATTATTCCAATGGCGGTTTTACTGGTAAGCCGGTGCGCGTGGTTCAGCGGCACATTTCGCTGAACCAGGCGGCGCCAGTTGCGCCAGGCAAGCAAAATCGATTTGGCTCCAATCCCGGCGTTGAAATGATGAAACAGCAGGCCACACATGGGCAAAAGCCGGTGAGCGTCATCTGGAAGGCCGCCATTAAACCCCGCCAAACGGGCCAATATAGCTTCGTCTGTGCCATGCAGGGTTCAGCGGAAGTGTATCTCAACGGCAAACGCATTATTGATTTATGGCTGCCCTTCTGGCAAAGCCCGGCGCAACCGCTCAAGGGCGCGCTGACCACCCTGCGGTTGCACGCCGGTAAAACTTATCAGGTTCGCGTGGTCTATCGCAGCTTTGGCGGCAAACCGGCGGTGATCGGTTTTGGCTGGCTGCCGCGGAAGCAGGTACATTTTTTTACGCGGCAACAAAAAACTATGTTAAAAAATGCCAGCGTGGTCATCGCCTGCATGGGCTTTAACCAAACCATTCAGCGCGAACAGGCGGACCGTCCTTATGATTTAACCGGTCCGCAGAACGCCTACTTGCGGGCGGCCGCAAAACTTAATCCGCATACCGTGGCGGTGGTCTACGCCGGCGCCGGTGTGGGCATGAAAAAATGGATTCATCCCGTGGCCGCCCTATTGTGGGGCTGGTATCCCGGCCAGACCGGCAACAGTTCAATCGCCAAAATAATGTTCGGGAAAATTGATCCCAGCGGCCATCTGCCCGACACATTCAGCCGTCATTGGAGAAATGAGCCAGCCTACCATCATTTTCCGGGCTACCCTGGCGTGTTCAATCATCGTTGGTTCGCCGAGCCGGCCTATCACGGTTTTCCCAGCGGAGCCAAATCACGCTGTAAGTTTGTCGAAGGGATCTTTGTTGGCTATCGCTGGTACGATTACAAACACATTCGTCCTTTGTACCCATTTGGCTATGGACTTTCGTACACCACTTTTGCATTACGCCATCTGACCTTGCAATCAAACGGCAGCGGAAAACAACGGACCATCACCGCGCGTGTGACGCTGACCAACACCGGCCAACGGGCCGGGGCCGAGGTGGTGCAGTTGTACGTTCATCCTCCACAGGGCGGGGGAATACAACGGGTGGCGCAAAAGCTGGAAGGCTTTGCGCGCGTGGCGCTAGCGCCCGGGCAGAGCCGCACGGTCACGATGCGCTTACCGTGGAAAGCGTTCGCATGTTTTGACACGGCCGCCAACGCCTGGGCCGTTCCGCCGGGCGCGTACACCGTGGCGGTGGGCGTCTCAAGCCGTGATGAACCGCTGCGCAAGACGGTGCGGTGGTAAGCAAGGCGCCGGGTTGAAAATCCATGCAACTGGGCAACAATGGCATTGGGCACATTGGGCGTGCGCGGCCCGCGCCACTTCAGCGTCCTGGCTTTGCGCCGCATGTTGATGCAGGAAACGAAAGACGTGCTATGATGATGGCGGCTTTATTTGGAGACGCTCTGCATGTTGAAACCCGCCGGTCATTCCCGACAATCTGCAAAATTGGCTGCAAGTCTTAAATGGTTGCGCAATATATTGCCCATAGCCGCGCTGACGGCCGCTCCGCTGCTGGCATCGCCGTGCGCTTCGGCCCGGATTTCCAAATTTAACCTAAAGGTGGCCGCTTCCATTCGTAAGGGGGCCAGATTTCTTCTTAGCCAGGGACATAACGGCACATGGAATAGCAACATCATGACCTGGGGGGGACTTAAAGCCAAAAACCCGGTGTCACAAAATAACGGCGAAGAGGGCTTGGTAATGGAAGCGCTGCTGAGCGTCAGCCAGAGCACCAATGACACCCGCCTGGCGCTGAATTCGCCGGCGA
>JAJZCU010000462.1 GCA_021828935.1 Planctomycetota bacterium
CGGCGCCCTTTATCTTCACTGGCCTTTCGTACGCCCATCTATTATTCTCAGAAACATGCGGTGGCCTTGGAAAACAACGCGCACGGCGCGGCGGCAGTTCGGCGACCGGGGCGAGGCCCTGGCGTGTGGTTATTTGAAAAAAAAATGCCGCATGAAAATTCTCTGCCGCAATGTGCTGTATACCGACGGCGAATTGGACATTGTCGCTCTTGACGGCAACGACTTGGTGTTTGTGGAAGTACGCACGCGCAGCAGCGAAGAGTATTGTTCGCCCGAACAATCTGTGAATCTAGCCAAACGTCAAACCGTAACCGCTGCCGCCCGCCGGTTCATTCGCACCCGTCGCGTGCATGAGTTTCGGCCGCGTTTTGATGTGGTGGCGATCGTTCTGCCGCCGGGCGGCGTGCCGGAAATCCGCCATCATCGCAATGCATTTTCGTTCGCCGGCGACGCGGCGGGTTAGCGCCAGGCAAAGCGGCTGTCCATTCCCAACAGGGGCAAACCTGGCCAAGCGCCGCGTGCCGACTGTTTCCTCCCCGGCGGTTCCCCGTACAATACCGTTATGTTAATCGACACCCATTGCCACCTGACGTATCCGGGCCTATTGGAAAAGCAAGACGCCGTGGTGCAACAGGCCCGTGCGGCGGGCGTGACGCGCATGATCACCATCGGCACAGGCTTGGAAGACCACCAATCGGTTCTGGCCACGGTGCGAAAATATCCCGATGTGTTTGGAGCACTGGGCATTCACCCGCACCACGCGGGAGATTTAGACGACGCCTTCGCGCCAAAGTTGGAGCGCAATATTTGGGTGCATCCCAAGATTCTGGCTGTCGGCGAATGTGGTCTTGATTATCACGGCCACTCCGGACCCACCGATGCGCAACAACGCATTTTTGTGCAACAATTGGAAATTGCCCAGCGCCTCAACAAGCCGGTGATTTTACATGTCCGCGACGCCCACGATGACGCCCTTTCGCTCATGCGCAGTTTCGCCGATGTGCCCATGGTAGTCCACTGCTTTACCGGCACGCCGGTGGAGTGTGGGCGCTGGCTGGACCGCGGGGCGTACATCGGCATTACAGGAATTGTTACGTACAAAAACGCGCCGCTGGTGCGGGAGGTCTGCCGCATGGTTCCCGCCGATCGGTTGCTGGTGGAGACCGATGCGCCGTATTTAAGCCCCGACCCCGTGCGCAAGGAAAAAATTAATCAACCCGCGCATGTGGCCCATGTGGCCGCCTTTGTGGCCCGCGAACGCGGCGTGTCGCCGGACCAACTGGCCGCCGTTACCACGGAAAACGCCGGCCGGCTGTTCGGCCATAGTTTAATTATGTAATATGACATAACCTCACGGAACCGCCATGCCACCGACGCCTGCATCGAACCCGCCAGCCCCCACGCCGGCCGACTCCACGGATTCCCCGGCGTCCTTTCAGCGTCGTTACGCGGCGGTTGTCGCCGAATTGCAAAAGGTGGTGGTGGGCCAACGCCTGGTGATACGCAATGCGTTGATATGCCTGTTGATTGGCGGCCACGCGTTGGTGGAAGGCGTGCCGGGGCTGGGCAAAACGCTGCTGGTGCGCACGCTGGGGCAGGCCCTGGACCTGCAGTTTTCACGCATTCAATTCACGCCCGATTTGATGCCCGCCGACATCATCGGCGCCACGATTCTGGTACAGGACGCCGCCGGCGCCAGATCGTTGGAGTTTCAGCCCGGTCCATTGTTTTCTAATATCATATTAGCTGATGAGATCAACCGGGCCACGCCCAAAACCCAAAGCGCTCTGTTGGAGGCCATGGGGGAAAGGTCCGTGACGGTTGGGCGGCACACGCATCGTTTGGAAGAACCGTTTTTTGTGCTGGCCACGCAGAACCCGCTGGAAATGGAAGGCACGTATCCGCTGCCTGAGGCGCAGTTGGACCGCTTCGCCATGAACATCATGGTGGAGTCTCCGGAGTTGCCGGACCTGCTGGCCATTTTGGACCGGACTACCGGCCAAATCGCGGGCGCTGTGCGCGCGGTTCTGGCCGCCGCCGACGTGCTGGAAATGCAGGCCCTGGTGCGGGACGTGCCGGCGGCCAGTCATGTAAAACAGTACGCGGCGCGGCTGGTGCTGGCCACGCGACCGGAAAGCGCTGGGGCGCCGGATGTTATTAAAAAATTCGTGCGTTACGGCGCCAGCCCGCGCGGCGCCCAGACGCTGCTGCTGGCGGCCAAGGCCTGCGCGCTAATCAACGGGCGCCCAAACGCCGCATTTTCTGATATTAAAGATTTCGCTGTTCCCGTACTGCGCCACCGCCTGGCATTAAATTTTGAAGGCCAGGCCGAGGGAATCACGCGCGACGCCCTGGTGCAGGCCGTGCTATCCGCGGTTCCGGAGGCCGGGGATTGATGGGGGGGCGGGCTTTTCCTCGCATTTTGACCACATTTCCGTGCCGGGCGGCCCAAGCCCCACCATGAATGGCTTGTCATTCCCCACATCTATTTTGATTTTTCCGCGTGAAACGCTGGCTTTGCTGGCTGTTATAGGCATGGAATTTAGAAAATAGCTCGTGGAGTTCGCCCGAACGCGACTCTCATTATTCAACCGCGGTTCTCCTGGCCGTTGCCGCCAAGTTG
>JAJZCU010000463.1 GCA_021828935.1 Planctomycetota bacterium
TGAGCGTGCGACCGAAAATAGCGAGATTCATCACCTTTAATCCAGGCGATTTTTCCGATATTTGTAATAAATACGGCGTTGAGCTTTGCAGCGATATGCCGGCCTGAGCTTAAAAGCCCCTCGCCCTTAGCGAATTTTAATGCATCGGAACGTGGTCGTGGTCGCGAAGGTTGCAACACTTTGTCAGTGAATTCTAAAAGCGTATTGGGCGTGAGCTGGCGCCGTCTGGTGGGGCGGCGGGCGGTTCCGTTTCCGGTGGCGCTGCCCCGGCTTCTGGTGGGCCCGCGCGTGCGGTTGCGGGCGTTTGAGCCTGACGATGCGCCAGAGGCCAATGCGGCCATTCGGCAATCGATGCCGCAACTGCACCGCTGGCTGCCCTGGGCGGCGCGCGAACCTTCGCTGCGGGCCACGCGCAGATTTGTACGCACAATGCGCCGCCGTTTTCGTGACCGCCGCGAATTTCATTATTTCTTAACGACGCATGATTCCCCGGCCATCATGGGCTGCATCGGCGTCTGGCGCCGCGGCAGCGACGCCGCAGAGATCGGTTACTGGCTGGGCACGGCGCACATCGGCCACGGGACCATGACCGAAGCGGCGCTGCTGCTGACGGATGCGGCGTTTGATCTGCTGGATATTTCCTGCGTGGAAATTTACTGTGCCCAGGACAATGTGAAAAGCCGCGGCGTTCCCATGCGCCTGGGTTTCACCTGCACGGGACGCGTCGAAAACGATCGCATCGATCACCAGGGACGGATGCTTCACACGTTAATTTATGCGATGAATCGGGAGCAGTGGGGGAATCACCGCCGGGGCGTAAATTCGATTTAATGCACAAGAAGGTGCTATAATCGTCGCATAACACTTGGCGCGTGTTCCGGAAACGCGGAACCGGCGCGGAACGCCGTGAATGAATTTGCTCTTGCGTATTGGCGGGCGACATGCTTCAAACAATCTTGGTCATCTTAATCGTCGCGGGCGCAGCGTTGTGGTTTGGGCGTTATGCGTACCGCGCCATTGCCCCCGCAAAGAAGAAGGGTGGGTGCGGCGGCGGGTGTGGGTGCGGCCATGAGATGGGGACCGCGACGCCCGAAAGCTTTAATGCGGCCGCAGCGCCGCAGGGCGGGCAGACGGTGTTTCTGCCGGCGGAAGATTTACGCCGGCGCGTACAACTGCGTCAAAGCGCCAAATCGGAATCGTCCGCCCAGCCATAAGCAGCCGCGGCTTGGGCGTCGTTTGAAGAGCGTTGTTAACTTAAATCGTTTCCACCGTGATGTGCTGATTGGTGTAGATGCAAATGTCCGCGGCCACGGTCAGCGACTCCCGCACCACTTGCTCCGCCGAAAGCGCCGTGTGTTTCAGCAGCGCCCGGGCGGCTGCGATGGCGTAGGCGCTTCCGCTGCCGATACCCATGATGCCGTCCGTGGGTTCTATCACGTCGCCATTGCCGGAGACCATTAACGATGTTTGGGCATCGGCCACGGCCAACATGGCTTCCAGGCGCCGCAGCACGCGGTCGGTACGCCAGTCTTTGGCCAATTCAACGGCGGAGCGCTTGGTGTTGCCCTTGTGTTCTTTGAGCTTGGCTTCAAAGCGCTCCAGCAGGGCAAAGCCGTCGGCGGCGCTGCCGGCGAAACCGACGATCACTTTGCCGTCATAAAGGCGGCGGACTTTCACGGCGTCATTTTTAACGGTGGTGTGGCCCAGCGTGACCTGACCGTCGCCGCCCAAGGCCACATGGCCGTCGCGCCGCACCGAAACAATCGTGGTGCTGTGAATGGGGACTTTCAATGGATTTATTTCCGTTTCCGTTCTGCTTGCCGCGCCGGCTCGCGGGGGCGCTGGCGCGAAAGTGGCGTTAAACCGCGGGCCATCAGCGGTTGGTGTTGTCACATAAATAATAATCTGCGGCGGCCACATTGGCGGCCGTTTTAACAATGTGCTGCACGGCCTCTTCCACCGTCGAGCGCGCTGCAATGCGGCGGTAATAATCGGCATAGTATTCGCGTTGCTGGGCCATGTCGATCCGTTTCTTAATGGCGATCTGGGCTTGGGTGAACGGTATGACCCGGCGGGGCTTCACGCTGCCCACGCGCAGGATGATCACCATGTCGCGCCGCGGGTCGTGCGGCGCGGGCCACAACTGCGGCGGCGCCATGGTATGGGCCGGCGTCGAGAAGGCCAGGTTTTCAAGCGCCTTGTTATTGAATAATCCGCGGTAAAAATGGGCCTTGTGCCCGCCCTGGTCGCGCAATGGGTCAACCGAATTTTCCTCCGCCAATTCCGCGAAGCTGGCCTTGTGTTCACGCAGCAATTTTTCCAGATGGTTGGCGTAGGCCAGCGCCGCCAGGCGACCCTGCCGAATCACCGATTCCGGCGGGTTTCCGACAGCATTCGGGCCGCGATAGCGCGCCGGCCATTGCCGGGCGACAGGCATGGTGATGGTATACAGGCTCAATTCCGCGCGGCGCGTGAACTGTTTCATATGATGAATATAATATTCGTAGATTTGGCGGCGGGTCACCACCACGCGCGGCGCAATTCTTTCGCTTAAAAAGAGTTGCACCATTCTTTTGCGCCGTTTGTTCGCCAAATAACGGGCCAGGCTTTTAATGACAACGC
>JAJZCU010000464.1 GCA_021828935.1 Planctomycetota bacterium
TGAAGCAGCGGTATCCTACGGTGTGGCCTGGCGCGTTGGGGGGCCGGGGTGGCAAGGTTGCGGTAAATACGGGATAACAGACGTTATGCAGCACTCCAGAACTAAAATTGTGGCCACCCTGGGCCCGGCCAGCACCGATCCCGCGGTGTTTTGCCGCTTGTTGGAGGCCGGCTTGGACGTGGCACGTCTGAATTTTTCCCACGGCGACCTTCAAACGCGGCGCACGTACCTGCAGGTGGCGCGCGGCATCGCCGATCAACAAACGCTGGCCATCATGGGCGACCTGTGCGGCCCCAAGATTCGTGTGGGCAAGGTTGGCGGGCCGGGGATGAGCGTTGAACCGGGCGATGAAATTACGTTTGTCCGGGAGCCGACGCTCGGCGAAAACAAAACGCTGAGTTCCAATTATGCGTGTCTGGTGGACGACCTTGAGGTGGGGCAGCGCGTACTTATTGATGACGGTTTAATCCGCATGATTGTGATGGACAAAACGCCGGATTCGGTGCGTTGCCAGGTTACGGTCGGTGGTTGTATATTAAGTAATAAGGGTTTGAATCTTCCCAACACGCGCGTGAATTTGCCCAGCGTCACCGACAAAGACTGGCAGGATATTGACTGGGCGATTGAACAGCGGCTGGATTATCTGGCGCTGTCGTTCGTGCGCAGCGCCGAAGACGTGCGCACCGTCAGAAAATACCTGGAGAAACGCGACGCGCCGATCGGCTTGGTGTCAAAAATTGAAATGCCGCAGGCCATTGATGACCTGGACGCCATTATTGAAGCGTCGGACGTGGTGTTGGTGGCCCGGGGCGATCTGGGCGTGGAAATGGACTTAACCGCGGTACCGCTGCTTCAGAAAAAAATTGTGGCGGCGTGCCATGAGGCCGGCGTGCCGGTGATCGTGGCCACGCAGATGCTGCAGAGCATGGTGGACAATGCCTCGCCCACGCGGGCCGAGGTTTCCGACGTGGCCAACGCCATTTTGGACGGCGCCGACGCCGTGATGCTTTCCGGCGAAACCGCCGTGGGCAAATATCCGGTGGGGGCGGTGCTGGTATTGCAGGAAATAGCCGCCCAGACTGAATCGTATATTATCAAGCAGGGGCTGGGTTTCGCGGCGCCCAAGCTGCTGCAAATGACGCACAACCGCACGGCGGCCATTGCGCACGGGGCGTATAACATTGCCGCCGATGTGGACGCCCGCCTGGTGGTGGTGTGGTCGCAGGCAGGCGGTTCGGCGCGTTACATGTCAAAAAACCGCTTCAATATACCCATTATCGCGCTCTCCACTGATTTTGCCGCGGTGCGGCGCATGGCCATGTTTTTTGGCGTGCGGCCGGTTCGAGCCGATCTGCCCAAGCATTTTGACGATCTTCCAGCCATGGTTGACGAGCTGCTGACGCGCTACGGCTGGGCCCAAAATGGCGATCGCGTGGTTATTGCAGCCGGCGCTCCGCTGGGCACCGCCGGCGTGACCAACAGTTTAAGCGTGCATACGGTGGGCGCCTTTGACGGCTAGGAATCTTGGTTGTTAGAAAATACGATAAAACGCTGGGGTCTCTGGGCAGCCGTGGCCGGCGGGGCCGCGCTGGGCGGCTGCGCGCGCCTGCAAAAATTTCCGCAACAACTGCCCGGCTGGCATTCGCGGCATTACCATACGCTGCTGGGCCGGCTGGAGCGCTCGCGCATTGCGCCGGGCGTGACCATTATTTATTATGACCTTCCGGTGAGCACCGACCCCTACGGTGGCCGTTTCGCCCTGACGCCAAAGGCCAAATTGTATGGCTTTGCCATTGGGCAGTTGGTGCAGATCCGCGGGCATATTTCAAAGAAGCCTGACAAAAAAGGCGCCGGCACGCTCTACCACATTGACAGCGTGCGCCTGTGGCATCGGCAGACCGCCTGGTAGCCGGAATTGCCGGGCCTTCCAAGGATGAAATCCCAACAGCACTCCGCAGCCTCACATGCCCCGCCCCGACGCCGCGCCGCCATACAATGTATTAAAAAAAAGGGGCCGCCCTCCATGCGGAAGGCGGCCCCGGTTTCCTTGTTTTCATAACGTTCCCGTGGCGAGAATTTCCCGCTTACTTCTGTGCGGCCAGGATTTCATCACGCACATGGTTGGGCACCTGGGCGTAGCTGTGCGGTTCCATCGTGTAATTGGCGCGGCCCTGGGTCAGGCTGCGCAAAATGGTGGAGTAGCCGAACATGCTGGCCAGCGGCACCGTGGCGTCGATAATCTGCATATTGCCCCGGGTTTCGGTGTTTTCGATCATCGCCCGGCGGCTGGAAATGTCGCCCTGAACGGGACCGGCGAACTCCACCGGAGTGGTGACCTGCAGCTTCATGATCGGCTCCAGCAGGGCCGGACCGGCCTTTTTCGCGGCGGATTGCAGGGCCAGAATTCCGGCCTGCTCAAACGCGATCTGCGAAGAGTCCACATCGTGGTAGCTGCCGTCAAACAGCGAAATTTTCATGTTCAAAATCGGGAAGCCGCCCAGCACGCCGGTCTTGGCCGCCTGCCGCACGCCGTATTCCACCGAGGAAATAAATTCCTTGGGAATGGCGCCGCCCTTGATCTCATTATCAAACAAAATGGTGTCTTCCGAATCGTC
>JAJZCU010000026.1 GCA_021828935.1 Planctomycetota bacterium
AAAAGTAACATCGCCAGATCCTGGCGCGCCGGCAAGACAGGCAGCTATGACACCGTGATGCTGCCGGCGCAGAATATCACGGACAGAAAACAAGATCAGGGTTTTTAGCCTACGCTTCGCCGGTTTGCGTGATGGCGGTCTTTCACCGGTGCGCGGCCGGGGGCCCAAAGGCCGGCGAATACCGGTTAAAAATGATACTTCCCGATGTTTTTCTTGTTAAACACCATCAGTGGGCCCAGCAGCACCTGGTGGCCGACGATTTTCTTGATGCCCAGCGGTCCGGCGTTGAACGTTTTCTGACCCGGCTTGAGTTTGCCGCTGGCCAGGGCCTCGGCCACGCGGATGGTCAGGGCGCCCAGGGCGTGGGTGTTCCATAAAATGACAGATTTTACTGTGCCGTTCAGCACGTAGGCCCGCATGTCGTCGGGCGTGGAAAGGCCGGTGATCTGCACTTTGCCGGATTGGCCCGCCTGTTTGATGGCCTCCGCGGCGCCGGGGAAGGCGGCGGAGCTTACGGCAATAATGCCCTTTAGATTTGGGTACGCCTGCAGCAGATGCTGCGTGATTTGAAAGGCGCGGCGCTGGTCATCGTGCGAAGGCTGGATGGAAACCAATTTCAGGCCGGGATATTTTTTCAGCCGAATTTTAATAAAGTGAATCCAGGCGTTCTGATTGGCGGCGGTCAACGTGGCGGTGATGATGGCGATGGGGCCTTTGGGGTGTGGGCCGATGTCTTTGGCCAGGGTGTCCATCAGGGTGTAGCCGATGCGCCGGGCGCTGGCCTGGTTCACAAAGTATTGCCGCGTGCCGGGCAGGCCGTCGGCGTCCCAGGTGATCACATGCACGCCTTTTTTCAGGGCGCGTTTCATGGCCGGGGCCAGCACATCGGGGTCATTGGGTGAAACGGCGATGACGTTCACGCCCTGCAGGGTCCACTTGTGAATCATGGCGGCGGCCTTGGTGGCGGCGCCATGCACGGGTCCATCATAAATTAATTTTACGTCGCCGAGTTGTTTGGCGGCGGCGCGTGCGCCGGCCGCACAGGAGGTAAAGTAAGGAATGTCTTTTTCCTTGGGCAGCAGGCAAATGGTGTACATTTTCTTGCCGGACGCGGCGCTGGACGTGGCGTTGTTACTTTTGCTGCAACCGGCGATGGCCAGCGTGCCGGCCAGGGCCGCGGACGCCAAGAGCATCAATCCAGCGCGGCAGGAAGGGCGAATGTTCGAGGGCACAAAAAAGTTATTCATAAAACGTTTCTCCTATTGGGCGGTTTTGCCGGCCCGCAGCGCCACCTGCAGCAGCACGGAAGTTATCAGCAGTCCGCCGATGATAATCGAAATAAGGTTGTCGTTGTTCCATTGCCAACTGATAAATTCGCGTGTTTCGTAGATCAGCAGCAGGCCCATGATGACGCCCACGATATTTCCGCGCCCGCCGAAGATGCTCACGCCGCCGAACACCACTGCCGTGATCACTTTTAATTCCATCCCGTATCCCAAATTTGCCCGGGCGGTGTCCACACGGGCCACGGCAAACAGCGCGGCCGCGCCCGCGGCCATGCCGGACAGGCTGTACAGAAACAGTTTCATTTTCGCGGTGGGAATGCCGCTGTACCGCGCGGCCATTTCATTATGGCCAATGGCGTAAAGGTAGCGGCCGAAGGGCGCCTTGGCCAGCACTATGGCGGTGTAAGCGGCGGCGGCAATAAACAGCCAGCCTTCCGGGCGCAGGCCCAGGATGTTGTGATGGGCAATGGCTTGAAAGCCCGGCGGAAATCCGGAAATACCGCGGCCCAGGCTGATGCCTTCGGCCACGCCACGGAATGCCGCCAGCGTGGCCAGCGTAACAATAAGCGGATGCACCCGCACCCAGGCCACAAAAATACCGTTAAGAAATCCGCACGCCAGACCCGTGGCAACGGCCGCCACGCAGGCCAGCCACAGCGGCGCCCCGTGCGTAAATGTTAATGCAAAGACCACCGCCGAAAGGCTCATGGTGGAACCCACGGAAAGATCAATGCCACCGGTCAGGATGATCATCATCATGGGCAATGCCAGCAGGGCCACGTTCCACAGGCGATCGGAAAGCCCAATCTGCACGCCCGGGCGTAAGAACATCGGCGCCACGCTGCCGGCATAAGTTAGCAGACAGATAAGTAGAATCGCGAGTATGACTTCATGCCACCATGGGAAGCTGGCCAGGCGTTTAAGTGCGCCGGGCCCGGCAGCGGGCCCGGTGCCATGGTTTTTGTTGCCGGCGGGATGTAGTGCGTTCATGCCGTTGGTGGCGGTCATGCGTGTCCCTCCCCGCCCAGCCGCCGCGATGCCAGATGATCCACCAGCACGGCGGCCAAAATCAGTGCGCCCTGAATGGCATGTTCCCAATAAATGGCGTGTTGGCCCAGTTTCAGGAAGATCAAAACGCCGCGGACCAGGCCCAGCAGGCACACGCCCAGCAAGGCGCCGGGAATGGTTCCGCGGCCACCGCTGATCGATGCTCCGCCCACCACCACGCATGTGACCACCGCCAGGGCCAGGCTCTGCCCCGTGCCCGGTTCGATGACGCTAAGTTGAGTGGCGGTGACCAAGGTGGCAATTCCCACTAAAAATCCGCTGAGCGTGAACACAAAAATTTTGGTCCAGACGATTGAAACGCCCGCCAGCCGCGCCGCGTGCGGGTTGCTGCCCACGGCAAAGATGCGGCGGCCCAGCGCCGTGCGCCACGCCAGGAACATGGCGCAAAGCGCCACAACGGCGGTGGTCCAAAGGCTGATGGGTATTGTTAGAAATGTGCCGGAGCCCCAGAAGCGCAGCGCCGGCGGAACATCGGTGACGTATTGCCCATGCATGAGCATATTGGTCACCGCGGGCAGGGCGGTGTACATGCCCAGCGTCACAATAATTGACGGGATGCCCGCCACGGCCACCAATATGCCATTAAGAAAGCCCACGGCAATGCCGGCCAGCAGCGTCAGCATGATCACCAGCCACACGGGCATGTTGGCGTGGGTGGGGGACGCCAGCAAGCCCAGCATGGCGGCCAGCAGACTCATCAGCCCGCCGACGGAAATATCAATTTCGCCTGTGGCAATCACCAGCAGCATGCCGCAGGAGACGATGGCCTCCGGCACGAATGATACCAGCGTGTCCTGCACATTGCCGGGGGAAAAGAAGGCCGGATTGGCCAATCCGGTGAACAGCACAATGGCGGCGACCAGCACCAGCAGGCCATATTCACGGCGCTGCGCCAGCACGGCCAATGCGCCGGTGAAGCGGCGCCGCGGGTGGTCCGATGGATGTACAGGCGTGGCAGCAATGCTCATACTATTTCCTCGCCCGGCGAATCCGTGATGATGTTCGTAGCAGGGTCAACCTGTGGGGCATCTGGCATGGCCATTTTAAGAACGTCTTCCTGCGTGGCGCCCGCCGCGGGAAGTTCGCCTGAAATGCGACCCTGGCGCATGACCAATATGCGGTCGCTAAGCGAAAGCACTTCCGGAAGGTCCGAAGAGATCATCAGCACGGCCATGCCGTCGGCGGCGAGGCGGCGGATAAGTTGGTAAATTTCAGCCTTGGCGCCCACATCCACGCCGCGCGTGGGTTCATCTAAAATTAACAATTTCGGCGTGCGGGCCAGCCACTTGCCCAGCACCAGCTTCTGTTGATTGCCGCCGGAAAGCGAGCGGGCCGGCAGCGTGACGGCCGCGGTTTTCACCGAAAGGTCTTTGACCATGCGGGCGGCCAGGGCCCGTTCTTTTTTCTTCCGCGTGATGCCCCATGGAGAAACGCTTTTCAACGCCGCCATGGAAAGATTTTGTTCCACGGTCATGGGCAGCACCAGCCCGGCATGTTGGCGGTCTTCGGGCGCCAACGCCATGCCGCGCCGCATGGCCTGGCGCACCGACCCGTGCGGCAATGGGGCGCCCATAAATTCCACGTCGCCGCTGTCCGGTTTTATTAATCCGAAGATGCTCTTGGCGACATCGGAGCGGCCCGCGCCGATGAGTCCGGCCATGCCAACAATTTCGCCAGCGCCCACGGTAAGTGAAATATCTTCATAAAACCCGGCCTTGGTAAGGCCCCGCACCGCAAGCACGGGGCCCGTTGAGGCGTGGCGCCGGCCGGGCGCTTCCGCCTGGGCCAGTTCGCGGCCCACCATGAGGCGGATGAGTTGCGGCTGGTCAATGTCGGCGCGGGCAAAAGTTCCAACCATGGCGCCGTTACGCAGCACGCTGATGCGGTCAGAGAGGGCGAAAATTTCATCCATGCGGTGGCTGACATACAGAATGGCCACGCCGCGCTGCCGCAGTTGCCGCACCATGCGGAACAGCGTGGCCGTTTCCCGTTCAGAGAGCGACGCGGTGGGCTCGTCCATAATCAACACGCGGCACTGCTGGGAAAGGGCCCGCGCGATGCCCACCATTTGCTGTTGCGCCACGGACATGCCGCCCACGCTGCGGCGCAGTTCCAGCGGCTCCCCCAGCGATTCCAACAGCGCCGCGGATTCACGCAGCATTCGGCGGCGGTCCAAATACAGCCCGGCCAGGCGGCGCGGTTCCCGGCCCATGAAAATGTTGTCAGGAATGTCCAGGTGGGGAAAGGCCACCAATTCCTGGTGAATCACGCCGATTCCAGCCGCCTCAGACGCCCGCACTCCGCTGAATGCAGTGGGTCTTCCGTTGATAAAAATTTCGCCGCGGTCCGGTTTGATGGAACCGCCCAGGGTCTTGATCAGCGTACTTTTTCCCGCCCCATTTTCGCCGCACAATGAATGGATCTCCCCGGCAAACAGGTCCAAATTCACGCCGGAAAGCGCATGCACGCCGCCATAGGACTTCGCAATGCCGACCAGCCGAATCAGCGGCTGCCCCGCGGGCGCATCTTTCGTTATTTCAGTCATGGATTGCCAACATCCGGGCTGCGGTAAAAACGGCGGCGGCGCAACGCGTCAAGCCACCTGACAGTGCTGGCGACGCGGAAGCGCATTATGCGCTCAGTCGGGCTGGGCTTCAATCTACGATGGCTGAAATGGCACACATTGTGCGCACCAAGAAACAAAGCCGGCGCCGGGTGTGTGCTGTGGGCCGTTTGCCCGCGGGCGCCATGGGCGGGCCATTTGTCCGCCGGCTGCGCCGGAAGAAATGCGTCATTGAAGCGACTGTGTTATGGCTGAAAAAGATAAATCTTGCCACGTCCTGTTGCTGGAAAATGACGATGTAGCCGGGCTTATTCTGGAGCAGTTGGAGAAGTCAGACATCTCGTGCCGTTTTCAGCGCGTGGATTCACGCGAAGAATTTCAGGCGGCGCTGCGGAAACAGCCTCCGGATTTAATTATGGCGGATTTCGCCTTTCCCGGCTTGCCGGCCGAAGAAGCGCTGCAAATGGCGCGCGAAAACATGCCCGACGTGCCATTTATTTGCATATCCAGCGTGTCCGGCGAAGAGCACGCAGTGGACATGCTGCACCGCGGCGCCACTGATTACGTGGTGAAACAACGGTTGGGGCGGCTGATTCCGGCCGTGGAAAGGGCGCTGCGTGAACGCACCGAACACCAGGCCCGCGCCCAGGCGGAGGGGGCTTTGAACATCAGCGAGGAACGGTATCGGGCACTGGTCCATAGCGTCCGGGATTATGCAATTATTTTGCTCGATCTTGACGGAATCGTTTTAAGCTGGAACCAGGGGGCTGCGGAAATTTTTGGATACTCTGAACACGAGATGATCGGCCGCGATTTTTCCATCCTCTTCACGCCCGAAGACCGCAGCCGACAAGTGCCCCAATATGAAATAAGCCACGCCAGGACGCATGGGCAAAGCGGCGACGACCGGTGGATGCAACGGCGCGACGGCGTCCGCATTTATGCCAGCGGGGCCGTTACCGCCCAGCGCGATCAACCTGGGAACGTGATCAGCTTTTCGAAGGTGTTGCGCGACCTGACCCAATGGAGAAACACTGAGGCGGCGCTGCGGCAGGCCAAGGAGGAGGCGGAAAAACTTAACAAATCAAAAGACCATTTTCTGGCGGTGCTTTCCCACGAATTGCGCACGCCGTTGTCGCCCGTGCTCATGTCGGTCCAGTTGCTCGCGACAGACCCCAGTTTGCCCGAGCCAGTAACAGAGGCGCTGCAGGTCATTCGGCGCAACGTTGAATTGGAAGCGCGGCTCATTGACGACCTGCTGGACATCACGCGCATTTCACGCAACAAGCTGCAGTTGAATCTTGCCGAAACGGACCTGCACACCGCCGTGCGCAGCGTGCTGGAAATATGCGCCAGCGACGTCTCGGGCAAGCGGCACGGGCTTCACATGCATTTAAATGCCAAGGAATCAAGGGTGCTTGCCGATCCGGCGCGGCTGCAACAAATCCTGTGGAATCTTGTGAAGAATGCCGTAAAATTCACCCCGATGGGCGGAGCGATCACGGTCAGTACGCGAAATAACCATGGGGCAATCGAGGTGCTGGTGGAAGATACCGGCGTGGGCATTGCGCCGGATGTCATGCCCCGCATTTTCAACGCTTTCGAACAGGGCGAGGAGTCGATCACGCGCCGCTATGGCGGCCTGGGGCTGGGCTTGTCCATCGCGCATGCCTTGACCGTGATGCATGGCGGGCAACTGACCGTGCGCAGTGAAGGCGTGGACCACGGCTCAACGTTCACTTTCAGCATGAAGGCGCTGGCCAACGAAAGCCAAGGCGCAGCGGCCACGCCGGATTTGGCGCCCTACCCGCCGCGGTTGCTGCGCGTCTTGTTTGTGGAGGACCACGCCGATACGGCGCAGGTGATGACCCGGGTTCTGGGCCGGTTTGGATACGATGTGAAGCTGGCCGGCACGGTAAAAGACGCCCTGCGCCTGGCCGAGCAGGAGCGCTTTGATATTCTGATAAGCGATATCGGACTGCCCGACGGCACCGGCCTGGACATTATTCACGCCCTGGACCCGAAAATTCCGGCGGTGGCGCTCACGGGCTTCGGCATGGATCAGGACATCCAGCGCAGCCACGACGCAGGATTTCAGGAACATCTCACCAAGCCGGTGAACATTGAAAAACTGCAAGCTGTGCTGCGTTCGCTGACGCGGGATGCCCGGCGCGCCGCGAAGCCGAAACCGTAGCCGGGACGGCCCGCGCTCCCCATCAATGCGCTGCGACTTGCGCATGATGCAGCTCCAGCGCCGGGCCGCGCGAAACACCCAGGCGACAATGCACCAACCGCACCCCTTTGGCGTCTACGATGATCATCCCCTGTTTCGCTATAATGTGAACATTTTGCATCGTCAAAGTCTTCACCGGCATTTCAGGCAGGCCAAGAATGCTTCCGGCGTGGCGCGCGTCCACTGCGGTGACATTGCGAATCAAAATGTTCCGCCAAATGGGGGTCAGGCGCGTCACCGGCGCCCGCGCTTCATCCTGCGGGCGCCGCGGCTTCTTGGGATAATAACTGTCAATCTTAATCGGCCAAACCACATGCTTCATGCGCAAATTTTCATAGGTTAAATCTTCCACCAGCCCGCCATAGCCACGACCGGCCTTCATGCGGATGCCGGCGTGCGTGCCGTTGAACGTGCAGTCGCGCACGATCAAATCTCGCAAACAGCCGGCGGTCTGCCCGCCGATGGACATGCCGTGGCCATGCAGGAACGTGCAGTGTTCTATCAGAAAATCATGGCACGACGGATGACGCGGCGTCCCGATGCTGGGCTTGATGGCAATGCAGTCATCCCCCTCGTTAAATACGCAATTTTTAATAAGGTAATGCCAGCCGGAAGGGTCCAGGCCGTCGGTGTTAGCGGCGTTGGCCGGCGCGGTGATGTGCACGCCTTCAATGGTTACTTCGCGGCACGCGTTGGGCACAAGATGAAAGCACGGCGAGTTGCGCAGCGACAGATTTTTTACCAGCACCCGCGTGCAGCGGTTCAGAACCACCATGAACGGCCGATGCGGCAGATTGGGCATTTTGCCGTCAGTTTTATGATAAACGCGCCACCAATGCGCGCCGTTGCCGTCGATGGCGCCGTGGCCGGTCAGCGCAATATCATGACAATGATTCGCCGCGATGCAATTGTTGTAACCACTGTGCAGGAGCACTTTAACGCCCGGCTGTGGCCAATAGGTCTTAAACGTGCCAACCATCTTCAGCACGCCGCCGCGTTTTATGTGAAGATTCAGGCGGCTGCCCAAAACCAGCGGACCGGTCATAAACGTGCCGCGCGGAACAACCACCGTTCCGCCGCCGGAATGCACGCAGGCGTTGATGGCTTTTTGGATGGCCACTGTATTTACCGTTGTGCCATTGCCGCGAGCCCCGTATTTCTTGATGTTAAAGTGTCGGTTCGGAATTCGGGGCAGAACCACCGCGGGCTGCGTGGCGGGGGCGCCAATCGCCGCTGTGGCCTGCTTTGCGGTGCATGCAAACGCCGCCCACATGGCCAGGGCAAACAGCGCCGCAACATATGGCCCGCGCGTTTTCGGCGGCGTGGCGTGGAACCGCGGCAGTCGACGGCGATGAACAGTTTTTATCATGGCAGGATTTGAGACCATTTTTAACAGTTCCTTCAAGAGTCACCTGTTTTGCGCGCCGGGCCTGCGCCGCTTCGGGGGGCTTTTGCCGAAGATGCCAACCGCTGGACCTTGATGTACTATACGCTTGGGCGCGCTAATCAGCCCGCTTCGGGCCCGGCCGCCAACGCAGGTGTGCCGGCCCCCAGCCTTGCCCTTCATTCTCGCAGGAGTACGTCATGCCGCAAGACCCATTATCGCCGCTGTCTTCCGCCGAAATACCAGCCGCTGTCAACGCGGCGTTTGTGCATCAACCGGTGTGGGACATGCATACGCATCTGTATCCGCCGACCTTCGGCACGCCCGTCACCAATGCCACCGGCCAGATGGATCCCAACGGCCATATGCTCTGGGGGGTTGATGAACTGGTGACGTACCATTATCTGGTGGCCGAAGTGTACCGCGTGCAGCCGGCGTCGTCGTTTCCCTACGAGCAATTCTGGCAGTTGACCCGGGCCCAACAGGCGGACCATATTTGGAAATATCTGTTCGTGGAACGCACGCCCATCAGCGAGGCCTGTCGCGGCATTCTCACCACGCTGCAAAAACTTGGCCTGGACCCCAACGAAAAGACGCTGGCGCCATACCGCAAATTTTTTTCGCAACAAAAACCGGACGCCTACATTGACCGCGTCATGCAGATTGCCAACGTGAAAACCATCACCATGACCAATCCGGTATTTGATGACAATGAACGGCAGCGCTGGCTTGGCGCGCCGGATATTGGTAATGATCCGCGGTTTCGCGCCGTGCTGCGAATTGATCCGCTGCTGCGCGATTATCCCGCCGCCGCCGGCAAAATTTCGACATGGGACTACCCCGCCGCCGCGAAGCCCGACGCCGAAAGTATGCGGCAAATCCGCCGATTTTTAGGCGACTGGCTGGATCGGCAAAAAGCAATTTATGTGGCCGTAAGCCTGCCGCCGGAGTTTCGGTATCCCGCCTTGCCCGGCGATGCGCTGGGATTGGCTGGCCAGGCAGTGCTGGAACAGGCGGTGCTGCCCGTGTGTGCCGAACGGAAACTGCCGTTCGCAATGATGATCGGCTCGCGCCTGCGCGTACAGCCGGGGCTGCGTGACGCGGGAGATATGGTAGGACAAGCGGATATTGCTTCGGTGGTGAATTTGTGCCGGGATTTTCCGAAGAATAAATTTTTGGTCAGCATGTTGCCGCGGGAAAATCAGCACGAACTGGCGGTGGCGGCCCGCAAATTTTCCAACCTGATGATCTTCGGCTGCTGGTGGTTTTTGAACAACCCCAGCCTGGTGGATGAAATCACGCGGATGCGGGTGGAATTGTTGGGGACCAGCTTTGTGCCGCAGCATTCAGACGCCCGCATTCTGGACCAACTTGTTTATAAATGGGACCACAGCCGCCGATGGATCGCCGACGTATTCGCCGAAAAATATCAAGATTTGGCGGCCACTGGTCGGCACGTCACGCAGGAAAACATCCAGCGCGACGCCCGCCTGCTGCTGCATGACAACTTCGCGGAATACGTCACGCGGTGAAGGCGAAGGGGGGTCGCCATGTTGGGGGGTGGCCATCCTGGCCGCTAATAAGAAAGAGCGAAAGCGCGGCCTGCATTCCACACTGCTTGGCTTCCCGGCCAACGGGTAAATTGCATCGTTCATTGCGTGTTGACGCCGACATAACATCTGTTATATTTGGCTTATGGATGATCCAAAAATGATCAGTCTTGGGCAACGTGACTTGAGGGAACGGTATGGCTGACGGCAACCTTCCAAACGATTATCCGGTGCGCATCAAGCAGTTTCGGGCCCGGCTGGGCCTGACGCAAGTCGAATTGGCCGCCCGTCTGGGCGTCTCATTTGCCACCGTGAATCGGTGGGAGAACGGGCAAACCTCGCCATCGCCCCTGGCGTGGTCGCAGTTGCAACGGATGGACGGAAGCGATGCGACGGTCGCGGCCGCCGCAGCGAATCCCGGGCCCAAGCCCACCATTGATTTCACCGCTTCGCCCGACGTGGTGCGCGCGCTGGCCGAAGGCGAACGGCTGTCGTTTGGGCACATGTTTAATCCCGCGTTCGCCACGGAGATATCGCAGATCGATCCGCTGCCGCACCAGCGCCTGGCCGTCTACGACCACATGCTCAAGCAGGCCCCGCTGCGGTTCCTTCTGGCTGATGATGCAGGCGCCGGCAAAACCATCATGTCCGGCCTTTACATCCGCGAAATGAAGGCCCGGCGGCTGCTCAAGCGCGTGCTGATCATCCCGCCCGCGGGCTTGGTGGGCAACTGGCAACGCGAATTGGCGACCCTCTTTGGCCTTCAGTTTGGCATCATCAGTGGTGCAAACGCAAAGACCTCCAATCCGTTCATCGGCCCCGGCAGCGATTGCGTGATCGTCAGCGTCGACACGCTCTCCGGGTCGAAGATGTTTGCCCGCCTCAAGGAAGCGGCGGTCGTGCCCTACGACCTGGTGATCTTCGATGAAGCCCACAAGCTCTCAGCCAACCGGGACCGCGACCTGCACGTCAACAAGACGGAACGCTACAAACTGGCCGAAGCCGTTGCCGGCGTCAGCGGCACTGAGAAGGATTGGACGTTGCCGTGGGCGGCGCATCACCTGCTGCTGCTCACAGCCACGCCGCACCAAGGCAAGGACTACCCCTATTACGCCCTGTGGCGGTTGCTGGAACCCGAGGTGCTTTCCACCCCCGACGCCTTCGGGGAATACCCACCCGAACGCCGCGCCTTGCATTTCATCCGCCGCACCAAGGAGGAGATGGTCTTCCTCAATGGCAAGCCGCTGTATCCCAAGCGCATGTCTGACACCCTGGGCTACGACCTCACCCAAGGCCCGGCAAGCGAACAGACGCTTTATGAAGAAACCACCGAGTACATGCGCCATGTCTACAACCGCGCCAAGATACTCAACCGCGCGGCGGCGCGGCTGGCCATGAGCGTGTTGCAGCGCCGGCTGGCCAGTTCGACATTTGCCTTGCTGCGGTCGTTCGAGCGCCGCATAGAGAAGCTTGATGATCTAATTAACCAGGTCCAGGAAGGCCGGTTGACGATGGAGCAGCTCCTCACGCTTCAGCGTCATCTGGCCGAGGAAGATGATGTTCTGGACAGCAAAACGGCCGATGACGAAACCGCGGAGAATGGCCGGGAAGAAAATGAAACGTCTGAAGATAA
This sequence comes from Planctomycetota bacterium, assembly GCA_021828935.1. Lineage (GTDB taxonomy): Bacteria > Planctomycetota > Phycisphaerae > WQYP01 > WQYP01 > JAJZCU01. Next base: position 11,718 of record JAJZCU010000026.1, read on the forward strand.
CCTGCTTGCGGGCGTAATCGCCGCCTCGCTGGGCGACCTCATCGCCGAGCGGGAGCAGGTC
>JAJZCU010000465.1:0-1035 GCA_021828935.1 Planctomycetota bacterium
GATAGGCACGCCGGCGCTGGGCGGCGTGCATTTCCTGCTCAATGGCGGCCACGGTCAGGCCGCAAAATTCATAAATGGCGGCCATGTTCGCCGCATCGCGCCCAGCCAGATAATCATTGACCGTAATGATGTGGCAGCCGCGTCCGCGCCAACCCGCCAGCACCGCCGGTATGGTGGCCGTGAGCGTCTTGCCCTCGCCTGTGGCCATCTCCGCCACGCAGCCGGCGTTGAGCGCCATTGCGCCGGCAAGTTGTACGGGGTACGGCATTTCGCCGATCCGTCGGCTGGCCACTTCGCGCACCACGGCCGCGCCGCGCAACACATCGGTGGCAGTTTCGCGGCCTTTTCTAAACAGGCCACGCAATTCAAGGGCGGCGTTGCGCAAGTCGCCGCTGGCCATCACGGCATACGTTTCTTCCAGTTGCATGATCCGCTGGGCGTCGCGCAGAAACATCTGCCGACGCGGCACACACCGCGTGGCCACACCGGCGGCGGCGGCCCAGGCGGCGTCGGCGCCCTTGGGCAGTTCCGGCGCGCGGTTGCGGCCCGACAGCATGCGCCAAGTGCCTGAAGGAAGGAGACTCATAGAAAGCCATTCAAACAGAATAATCGACGGCCAAAGGTTCCCGCTCGACGGATCAACAATCAGCGCGGGCTACACATGAAACCGCTGCTGAATCATTTGCATTACCGCGTCCCAGGCCTGGGCCAGCAGCGGCTTGGGCGGAAGATCAAACCGCACCACCACGCGCTGGCCGGGCAGCAGTTTTTGCCCATCTTGCGGCTTGATGCGTATCTCGAAAAACTTGTGCATTGCCGTCATTCCTTGCGGATCCCGCGGATTCACCGCCGTTAAGCCACCGGCATAATAGCCCAGGGCCTGCGAAGGCAAACGATCCTGCCCGGCCGGAGCAATGCGCTGGATCACGCCGCGTAGAAACACGCCAGGCCGCCCGTCCAGGCGGATCTGCACATTGGGCAATCCCTCCCGCTTGATTAATCCGGCGATGTCCTGGTCCGCCACGGCCTTAATAA
>JAJZCU010000465.1:1045-2611 GCA_021828935.1 Planctomycetota bacterium
CAAAGCCAATGGGCTGCCCGTGTTTTAGGTACATCCCCTTTTTCTGCATGATGTCTGGCGCCAGCCACAGGCCCGAACGCGGCGCGTAGACCGTAAGCCGGCCCAGGCGCGTGTGGACATCGGCAATTTCCTGATTCACGGCACGGATTTCCCGATGCACAATTTGCGCCATGGCAAAGTCCTTGGCCAGAGCCCGGTTGTATTGGGCCCGCAAAGTGCTGCGTTGGGCATGCAGTTGAGCCAACTGACTGGTCATTTTCCAGTTGCGCATTTTTACCAAAACGGAACCCTTCGCCAGGGCGTTTTGCCCGGCAGCCAGCGCCTTTGCTCCCCCGCGCACCACGCTGTTGGACCGCCGCACGCCGGTGACAAATCCGTCCGCCCCGGCAAACACTTCGGCCATGTGGGCCGGCGCGGCCACGGCTTCGGCGCGGCAGCGGTTGGGCGCTGGTACAACTCCCAGTAAAACCACCGCCAGGGCCAGCCCCGCCAGCGTGGTGCTCACGGCCTGTTTCCGCACGCGCAAGAGTTCGGGGCTGCTGAACAGATACTTGATAAACCTGCCGATGGGAATGGTGATCCACACCAAGAGCGCCGCGGACGCCAGCACCAGCACGATAATCAGCAATTGCGGATGGTTCTTGAGCTGTTCGGCCAGAAAAAGAAAAATGCCAATAGAAACCAGCACGCGCATGGCGCCGGAGGCCAGGGCGTAAAAAAAGAGCCAAAAATCTTCGCTGCGGCTGTGGGCCGGGTTGCGGGCCTGTCGCAGACCCCAGACAAAACGTTTCACAATGTAAAAAATAAATTCCTTGCTGCGCTGGGCCAGGTTCGGAATTTCCGCCAGGTCGGAAAGTATGTAGTAGCCGTCGTAACGCAGCAGCGGATTGCCGTTGAACAAGACCGTGGAAACGCTGGCAATAAACATCACATTGTACGCCAGGGCGTGAATGGTGCTGTTGCCGCCGGTGTTGGCCCATACCATGGCTGCGACGCTGGCCAGGGCAAATTCCATCCACATTCCCGCCGCGCCAACCATGGCGCGCTGCCATTTGCTCTTCAGCGCCCATGCACTAGACGCATCTACATATGGAATAGGCGTAAACACCAGAAACATGATGCCCATGGTATGCACTTCGCCGCCCGTGCCGCTTTGCCGGCCAAATTTTTTGCAGGCAATGGCGTGGCCAAATTCGTGAATGGCCTTGTCCAGGGCAAAGGCCAGATACAAAAACAACCAATTCCGCGGCGCCAAAATGCCGTGCGCCCCGCCAACGAGTTTCGCCCCCACATCGCCCCCCATGCTGCCCAGCGTGTACAGTGCGGCGGCAAACAGGCCCAGCCACACCACCAGCCCAAAAGGTCCAAAAATCCAGCCCACCAGCGCCAGAAATTTGTTAAGCATCATGTCCGGGTCAATTAACGGTATGCGAATGAACAGCAAATTCGTCAGATATCCCTGCACCTCACGCTTCACCCGCTGTTTGTACCGTTTGAACATGCTTTCAGCGTCGGGCGGTAACTCGGCCTGCAATAGGTTGCTGGTGTTTACGCCTATTCCATATG
>JAJZCU010000466.1 GCA_021828935.1 Planctomycetota bacterium
GCCCAAGTTCACGCCGCGCAGCAGGATTTTTTTCCCGCGGCCGCTGTTGGTGCGAATAGCCGTGCCGCTGGTGGCCAAAAAGGCGTGGGACTGCGCAGAGGCGGCGACGGCGCGTGGGGCGATACTGGCGTCGGCGCCCACACAGGTCAGAAGCATCGCGCCCGCGGCAATTTGTTTGCCGAAACGGCTTGGGACCGGGGCGTGAAGCGCCACCTTTGCGCCGCGCTTTCTGCTACGCATTAATAACGAAGGGGCATTGGCCATTACCTGTCACCTTCACCGCCGATCAACCGGGAATGTACCGCCTGCGGACAGACGGCGATAGGGCGCGTGCGATACGACCGCCGTTTCGTTATATTAAACGCATGGCAACACTGACTTATCGTACGGCCGGCGAATCGCACGGGCCCGCCCTGATTTCCTTAATAGAAGGGCTGCCCGCCGGGCTGCGCCTGGACATGGACTTAATTAATGGCGAATTGCGGCGTCGGCAGGGGGGGGTATGGCCGCGCGGGCCGGCAAAAAATTGAGACGGATACCGCGGCATTTTTAAGCGGAGTGCGGCGGGGGCTGACCATAGGTTCGCCCCTGGTGGTGGAAGTGAAGAATCGGGACAGCCGGCTGGACGACACGCCCGCGCTGGTGAAGCCGCGGCCGGGACATGCCGATCTGGCCGGGGCCACAAAATGGCTTTCGACGGATTGCCGCGAAACGTTGGAGCGCGCCAGCGCCCGCGAGACGGCCAACCGCGTTGCGGTGGGGGCGATTGCGAAATGTCTGCTGCGCGAATTCGGCATTGAAGTGGTGGGATTCACGCAGCGCATCGCCGGTGTGCAGGCGGAAGTAAGCGCAGCGCTTGGCGCCGCGGAAGTACGCGCCCAGGCCGCCGCCAGCGAAGTGTATTGCCCGGATGCGGCCGCATCGGCCGCCATGATTGACGCCATTCGAGAGTGCAAGGCGCAGGGCGACACGCTGGGCGGCGTGGTGGAAGCGCGCGTCACGGGTTGCCCGCTGGGTCTGGGCAGTTGCGTGCATTGGGATTGGAAATTGGACAGCCGCCTGGCGGCGGAAGTGATGGGCATTCAGGCCATTAAAGGGGTGGAAATTGGGCTGGGGTTCAAGGCCGCGGAAGTACCGGGATCAGACGTGCATGATCCCATTTTGTATGATGCCGCGCTGCGCGGCACGCCGGCGTTGGGCTTTGTGCGCGCCACCAACAACGCCGGGGGCTTGGAAGGGGGGATGACCAACGGGCAGCCCATTGTGCTGCGGGCGGCGATGAAGCCGATCAGCACCTTGTTAAAAAAGCCCATGCTCAGCGTGGATTTAAATACCAAGGAGGCGGGCAAGGCCGATTATGAACGCAGCGACGTGTGCGCGGTTCCGGCGGCGGGGGTGGTGGTGGAAAACGTGGTGGCGTTTGAAATAGCGCGGGCGATGGTGGAGAAATTCGGCGGCGATTCGCTACGTGAAATGCGCATGAATTATGATAATTATCTGGCGGCGGCGCGGGCGCTGGGCGCGTAGTGGTTCCCGCCCGACGCCCGGTGACACATTTTTCCCCGGACGCCTGGCGTTGCACAGGCGAATAAAAAACCGCTGAGACGATGAGAACGCAGAGAACGCACGGGACCACCGGGGGATCGGCTGATGAAAACTGCTCTACCTCATCTCAGCGCACTTTTCTCAGCAAGCCAAGCGGGTGAAAAAGAGGGGATTCTATGACGCGGGCTGGCCACAATCCTCTTGCAGCGGGGCCTCGCCGTTTCTATGATCGATTCATGCCGAAACGGATTGAAATTCTAAAACAGTTTTCCATTGCCGTCGGCACGGCGGCCGCACTGCTGTTGCTGGGTGGCTGCGTTTCGTCGAAAGCCCCGGCGGGCGATCGGCATTTAACGCTGCACGGGAAACCGTTCCACGCCCCATCCCTGTTAAAACATGTGGTTCGCAAACGCCACGACCCGATCGTGGTGGTGTATAAGCTCACGTTGCCGGTGGGGACTTTTAGCGCCAACCGCAAGGTGTGGCGGCAGCTCAATGAAAACGTGGTGGGGGCGCGCACGACGGTGCTGCTGGCGGAAAATGGCCTGCGTGCCGGAGAGGCGCCGCGGGTGCGCTGGCCGGCCATTGCCCGGCTGATCAACGTGCAGGGCAGCTTAAACCAGCCAATTATCTGTAAAAGCAATGGGCGCAGCGCGCTGACGCTGTTGACGCGGAAAAATGTTCAGAGCGAAATTGTGGCATATATTGATCACACTCAACACCAAGTTTGCCGCACCTACGTTGATTGTGATGATGGCTTGATGATGGCCATGCGCCTGGTGGATGGGGGGCGGGCCACGCAGGTGGCGCTGGAACCGGTGGTGCATCTGGGAACCGTGTCGTTCAAGCGCAACGGCATGCACCTGGGTATCGCCGGCGGCGTGCGACCGCTGATTAAGCCGTTCGCGGGGCTGCAGTTGGCGGTAGTCGTGCGGCGGAAGCATTTCCTGGTGGTGTGCCCGGCGGCGCCGAAGAAGGACAAGTTTTCCATCGGCTCGCAGTTTTTAAGCCATACCCAAACGCTGCCCACGACCGAAACGGTGCTGGTATTCGTGCCGGTGCGGA
>JAJZCU010000467.1 GCA_021828935.1 Planctomycetota bacterium
ATGTGCGCGCGAAATGTTGGTCACGGGCAATTATCTGGTGCCCCACTTCAATGGCGCCCTGCGCCCCGATAAGCCGCCGCTGGTCTATTGGCTGATGACCATTTTTTACCACCTCATGGGCGTAAGCGCCTTGGCCGCGCGGCTGCCCAGCGCCGTCTGCGGCACGTTGACCCTGCTGGTGATCTATTGGATGACCGGTTCGCGCTTCGGCCGCATCACCGGCGTGCTGGCGGCGCTGATGATGTCCGTGGTGGTGGTGTTCGCCGCGGAATCCCGCCTGGCAACCGCTGATTCCACCATGCTGTTCTTCACCACCCTGGCCATGGCCTGCGCCTGGCGCGCCTGGGACGGCGCCCGCACCAACACCGATCCCGCTGCCGTGGCCATTCTGCCCAAGGCCCACCACTTTTCCACCGTGGCTCAGGAAAACAACGGCAGTCTGCTCAATGAATTGCCCGCGGCCGTGCCGCCCATGCCCTTCTGGCTGGCCATGGTCTTCTGGGTGGCTATTGTCGGCGGCATACTGGCCAAAGGCGTCACGCTGCTGTTCGTATTCGCGGCCTTGATACCGCTGTCGGTATTCACTGGCGCATTTACTGACCTGTGGCGGGCCTGGCGTAAGCTGCCCCTGTCGCAGAAGTTCCTGCATCTGCCGGGCTTCGTGGTGCGCTGCTTCGCGGAAGGCAACTGGAGTTGGTGGAAACGCCTGCGGCCAGCCATTGGAATTCCCGTGATGGTGGTGCTCACGCTGCCTTGGTTTGTGGCCGCGTGGATTGCCACCAATGGCGCCCTGATTGAACGCATGATTGGTTATCACGTGTTTGATCGCGCCATTGAGGGCCTGCAACACCATGGCGAACCGCCGGGCTATTACCTGGTGATGGTGTGGATCACATTTTTTCCGTGGAGTGTTCTCCTGGTGCCCGCGGGGTATCATACTGTGCGGCGGCTGATGGGCCGCACGGCGATCGCCATTGACCGGCGACCCTATCAGTTTCTGGTGGCGTACATTGTGCCGGCCTGGATTATCTACGAACTCATCGTGACCAAGCTGGTGCATTACGTGCTGCCGCTGTACGTACCGCTGGTGATTTTGTGCGCTGACACGCTTGTGCAAAGCTGGCACCGCATGACCGACGTGTTCGCCGCACGGTGGTTTGCCGTGGCCCGTTGGGTGTACACCGGCCTGTGGATTGCGGGCGCTGTCATCGTGCTGTGGATAAGTTGGCATTATTTCCCGTCCAGCCACAGGTATGTTTTTTATGATGCCCTGCCGTTCGCCGCGCTATTGGCCGCCACCGGCATCGTCAGCGCCATTTCGTGGAATCGCCCGGCCTGGCCTTTCCTGATTGTTTTATCATTTAGCCTGTCGCTGATGCTGGGCAACACGCTCTGGCTGCCGCATATCAAACGGTTGCGCTTAAGCCAGCGGGCCAGCCATGAAATGCTCACCATGTGGCGCAACGGCTACCAGTTGGCCGCCGCCGGTTATGTTGTGCCAACCATGGTCTTCTACACTCGCCAGCGCGTGCGGTTATTCCATCATGTTTCACGCCTGGTTCAAACCGTGCCCTTTCGGAAAAACCCGCCCGGACTGAGGCCCAAAACGCGTGCGGCGCTGCCACCCCCAGCAGCAAGCCATTCAGCGTCCCGCACGGCGCCCAGCGCCGGTAACCATCCCGCGGAGCCCCGCGTGGCCGCGCCGCGCTGGTGTGTGGCCGTGAATCCGCGGGCGCTGCGGGCGCTGCGGGCCAAACACCTTCGTTATTATTTTTTAGACGCCTTTCGCGGGCTCGACGAGGAAAATGGCCGCATGTTGACTTTAACTTTAATTACCAATGTAAACTGGCATCCCAAACCGGTCCGGAAAGCGCCGCCACCGCCGCCGGGCCATCGCGGATTATAAACCATGGAAACAGCCAACGCCTTCGCGTTATCCATTACGCCCGCGGGGCATTTAACATTAATTCCGGAAACTGACCCCGCGGCCGCCGTGGGTCCGCCCGCCGCCGCCCGCATCTTCGCGGCTTTTGAACACGGTTCCTCCGCCGGGATCCTGCACCTGGCCGCCACGGAATTGCAAACCGATCTGCCGCCGGGATTTTCATATGCCCGGCAGTTCGCCCGCAACTATTTAACTGAATTGTGCCGCCGTCCCGCCCCGGAAACCACAGCGGTCGCGCTTACAGGATTTGCCGGTTTACCAGACCAAACCCCGCCGGCCGCCCCGCCTCCGCCGCTGCCGCCCCCCGCCGCCGAAGCCCTGGCCGCTCTGGCCCTTCAGGCACCGCCGATGCCCGGCGCTGAATATATTACTGCGGAAACCCTTGTTGCCTGGTGGCAGGATATTGACGCCCATGTGCGCCAACATGCGGCGGACAATCCCGGCGGAATGCAGGCCTGGCTTCAGGAAAAAAATCCCCTCTGGCGCCTCGTGGGCCGCGTGACGTTTCATCTGGCGCAGAATAAGCATGATCAGCAACGCCCCTTTGCTTTCATGGCAACGTATTCCCATCGCCTGTCCGCCGGGGGCAAAGTGCAGCACCTGCCGCTGGCCCGGGCCCTGCAGGAATATGCCGGTGAAAACAATCGCGCGGCTTTATTAAATC
>JAJZCU010000468.1 GCA_021828935.1 Planctomycetota bacterium
ATCGCAAATTCCGACGATAATTGCGCCAGCGTCCGATCCCCACGCAAGGCCGCCAACGCCACCTTCGTCTTGAATTCCGCCGAATGCGCGCGTCTTATCTGTCCCATAATATTTTCCTTACATGTACATATAACAACTAACCTGAAACTTGCACCTTACATGCGCGCTTGAATTATTGGGAGCATTATATACCACGCGGGTTGATGGAACCGCCTGTCAAGGCATTAGCGCCCAAACATCCAACTACCACCTACAAGCCGTTAAACAATTCTGCCGCTGGATGATGAAGGAACGTAGGGCAAATGAAAATCCCATTGACCACCTTGACTTGCTTAACGTTCGCACCGACCGCCGGCATGACCGTAGGGCAATGACCGCGGATGAGTGCCAACGTTTACTAAAGGCCGCAACGAACGGACCGGTACTGGCTGGGATGACCGGCCAACAACGTGCCATGCTTTACCACGTCGCGTTAGAGACTGGTTTACGCCGTGGCGAGCTAATGAGCCTAACCCGTGGTGCTTTCGATTTAGAGGCCGCTACAGTGCGTTTGGAGGCATCCTACAGCAAGCACCGAAGGGAAGACGTTCTTCCGCTACGCCCGGCCATGGTAGATGCCTTGCGTGAACACTTCACATTGCTGGCCCCCAAAGCCAACGCCTTCAACGTACCATGTAACGACGATATGTTGACCCGTGCCTTCCGCTTGGATTGTGCGGCCGCCGGTATCGTCTATCGTGATGACAGTGGCCGCGTAGCAGACTTCCATGCGTTGCGGCATACCTTCATCAGTAACCTTGCTCAAGGCGGTATTCATCCCAAGACTGCACAACAACTGGCCCGGCATTCAACCATCACGTTGACCATGGACCGGTACACCCACGTTCATCGTGGTGAACTGGCCAACGCCCTGGACGTGCTGCCAGACTTGGAAGGGCGGGACCAACAACGCGCTACTGGCACCAACGATACAAATGGAGTTGATTTACATATTACAACAGTTGAAAAGCGCTTACCTACGCCCTTACCTAAATTGGACGTAAATCAGCGTACATCAGAGGACAATGGCGGACAAGAAACCACTATTAACAAAGCCCTTGGAAGTAGTGGAAAACCCAATGAAAATGGGGCTTTTCCTAGCATTGCTCGGGACAGGAATCGAACCTGCACTTTCTTACGAAAACCGGAACCTAAATCCGGCGCGTCTGCCAGTTCCGCCACCCGAGCGATTGACCATCTCCACCAGTATGCAACAAACGCAACCGAATTACCATGAGCGCCGCCGCCTCGCCGGCCTTTCGTTGACCTCGTCCTTCCCGTGGCGCGGGACGTGGCGCCAGGGCAAAGTTTCCCACTCCCCCGCCGGCGCCTACAATACGCCGCATGATTGAACTGACGGAAAAAAATGTGGCGGAATACCTGCGCGGGCGTCACGCCGCAAGCGACCGCGAGCTGTTGGTGCAAAGCCTTACCGGCGGCGTGGCCAATGTGGTGCTGAAAGTATTCGATACCGGCGGCGGCGAACGCATTGGCACGGACTTGCGCAGTGAAACCAAGAAACGCCAGGGCGTGCCGGACGCCCGCATGACCGCGGGCAGTTGCATGGTGCTCAAACAGCCGTTGGAACAATTCAAAACGGCGGCGGAATGGCGGGTGGAACGCGACCGGCTGTGGGTGGAACGCGACTGCATGCGGTTGCTGAACGATATTCTGCCCGGCGGCAGCGTGCCGGAGGTGCTGTTCGATGATCACGAAAATTACATATTAAGCATTTCTTGCGCGCCGCCGGGAGCGGTGATATGGAAAAAGCTGCTGTTGGAAGGGCGCGTTGATTTAATGGCGTGCGACAATGCCGGCGCGCTTCTGGCAATGATGCATTCCGCGACGCGCGGCGATAAGGCGGTGCAGGAGCGTTTCGGCGACCCGTTGTTTTTTATTCAGCAACGCACGGACCCGTACCTGGCGGCCGTGGGCGCCGCGCACCGCGATCTGCAACCGACGATGGCGGCGCTGGCGGAGGCGCTGTTAAACGCCCGGCAATGCCTGATCCACGGGGATTTTTCTCCCAAGAATATCTTTGCCGTGTATGACGCGCCAGAGGATGATAAGACGCCGCGCAAGTTTCAGCGCCTGTTGCTGCTGGATTTTGAAGTCGCCTTCTACGGCCACCCCGCGTTTGACGTGGCCACGCTGATCAACCACCTTCTGCTGAAAGCCTTTTACCGCGGCGGAGGCTGGCGCAGCTACATGCTGGGGGTGGATCGGTTCTGGCACATTTACCGAACCACGGTCGCCCCGGAACTTTCCGCGGCGTCCGGGCAATTGGGCGGGCGCCTGCTGGGCGCCTTGCTGCTGGCCCGCGTGGATGGAAAATCGCCCGCCGAATATATTGTGGACGAAGCAGTTAAAGACCGCATCCGGGCATGCGGACGGAAGTTGTTGGAAAATCCGGCGATTGATCTGGACGGGGCGCTGGACGAAGCGGCGATGTTTTTTGTGTAAAGGAGCCAACATGGAAGCGATTTTAACGCTGGGTGAAGAACCAGCTCAGGCAGCGGCGAAAACCCGCGGCGCGCCCGACGCTAAATGGCGGCAGCGCGCCGACGCGA
>JAJZCU010000469.1 GCA_021828935.1 Planctomycetota bacterium
AATGGCGCAAGATTGCATAACGCCCGGGCGATGGCGCGGGCGCGGGGCATGCCTGTCCAACGCCCCCGGCGGGCGCAAAAATCTCTTGCGTATCCATCCTGCAATGATACCATCACACGCTTTGGTTTTGGAGGTAACGATGCGCATACGACCACCCGCCGGGCGGATTGGCGCCGGGGGCCTGTTGTTACTGGTGGCTATGCTGGGCCTTGGCGGCTGCACGAGCACGGCCATGCAGTTGCGCAATTCGGGCCTGGCGCTGTATGCGCGGGGGCAGTACCGGCAGGCGCACAACAAGTTTCAGCAAGCCTTGGCGGAAACGCCCACGGACCCGCGCGCCAATTATTACCTGGCTTCCACCGATTACCGACTTCACCGCTATGAACAGGCGGCATACCATTACAAGTTGGCGTGGACCCAAGATCCGGCGTTCCCGCATATTGCCAGCGCCACTGCCGACGCCCTGATTCACGCCGGAAAGGCCAATGAGGCCATGAATTTTTTGGAGCGTGATGCGGCGCTCACGCATTCCGTGCGGGCGCGGCTGCGCGTGGCACATTTTTATCAGCGCTTGGGAGACATGGACAATGCCCGGGCCAATTTTCTGCGCGCCACTAAAATAGCCCCCAACAATCCGCGGGTGTTCATCGATCTTGGTAATTTTTACCAATCTATCGGGCGGCGGCACAGCGCGGGAATGGCCTATGCCGCCGCGTATGACATAAACCCGCTGCTGCCGGGCTTGGTGGCTAAAATGCAAAGCGACGGCGTGATGCTTTCGCAGGCCGTTGGCGCCGGCCCGGCGGCGGCCCAAGGCGGCGCTGCGCCGCCGACCGGCCCGACGCCCTAAAACCTGTTTTATGCTATGAAGAAATCATCGGCCCGACATGACCAATGAACTGCCCAGCCGCCGTTTTATAGAATTGGTCCGCCCGGAACGTGACGCCCTTTTTTCGGCCGCGTTGGCCGGAGCGGCGACGCCAGCCGTGGCGGAATCGCTGTTGCAGCGCGCCATGCGGCAGGCCTTTCGCGACTACGCTGAAGGCGGCAGTGTGAAAGGACCGTCGCAAAATGGCGCCGGTTGCCTGATGAACAATTTAGTCGCGGCCCGGCGGCAGGCGAACGAGCAAAACGCCGCCGAGGGCGTCGCCGGGGCTGGGTCGGGCGCTGGGCTGGAAGCAGAAGGGCATGCGGCAACCGCCGCGCCGCCTGCCGCGCCGCCCGTAGTTACGCCGGCCCATGCGGACCCGGGAGACCTTGCCGCGGCCGCCATGCATGACAATGCCAATGCCGCTGTTGACACTGCCGCCGCCGCCCCTGCTGTGGCCATGCCGGCGGATGCCTGGGCCCGCCTGGTGGCTGCGGTTCAGATTGAGGCCGCCCACCTGGCCGGCGCCGGTTCCGACGAAGCGCTGCTGGCCTATGACCCGGATTTAATTCCCAAGCGCACCGCCGCTCCGCAGGAAGATTTGCCGGACGGTTTGAATTGGTCGCCGCTGTCGCGCTTTATTCTGGCCGTAATTATTGTGCTGGTTATCGGCATTGTGATTACGGTGGTGCTTAGCACGCAGCGGCAATACAAATGGTCCGATGACACTCACCCGGCGCCGGCGCTGCTCCCGGTAAAACATTCGCAGAAAACGCAGAAGCATGCCATTAAACCCTGAATTTTCTGATAGCGCGCGGGATGGCGCTGCGGGCGCGCCGGCGGCGGCCTTGCCGCCGGGTCCGCCGGGCTTCTCCCGATTTCCCACGGTCATTCACCGTTTGGCGGTGGGTTCGCGCACGATCGATTTGCTCTCGCCGCGCGACCCGGACGCGTTGCTGGATGATCCCAAAATTGAAGAGCGCTACAAGGCGGACAATTATCTGCCGTATTGGCCGATCATCTGGCCGGCCGGCATTTTATTAGCAGAGAAAATTTTGCGAGACCAGGGGTCTCCGCCCGAAGCGCCGGGCGGTGGACTGCCGTCCGCGGCGATTGAATTGGGCTGCGGACTGGGGCTGGCCGGCATCGGGGCGGCGTTGCGGGGGTGGCCCGTAACGTTCACAGATTATGACCCGGAGGCGGCGGAATTCGCCCGGTACAACGCCCGGCTTAACGGCGTGGCCCCCGGCAGTATTCGCGCGATGCAGATGGACTGGCGCAGGCCGCTGTTGGAGCGCTTCGCATGGGTGATAGCTTCTGATGTTTTGTATGAACGGCGGCTGCACGCGCTGCTGCTGGACGCCGTGGAAAACTTATTAGCGCGGGGCGGCCAGGCCTGGGTGAGCGACCCGAATCGCACCAGCGCCGAAGACTTTCCCATGGCCGCCGCCGCCCGCGGCTTCCGCGTGTCCACGGTGGCCCTGGATGGCACAAGCCCCTTGCAGGCCCCGCAGCCGGCGACGCTGTATGTGTTGACATGGCCGGTTGGGAAATAAACGACGGCGGGAACTGGCTGGCGAGGCTCCGGTGGCTATATTCCCGGCCTCGGCCGGGCCGTGGTATACTGTTTTTGGTGCAGTGCCAGCGTAAACGGAGTGGAACATGAACGGCAGGTGGAGCAGCGGGGCGGGGCGTATTTTCGGCCTCGCGGTGCTGAGCCTTATTTTATTTTTCGGCCTGC
>JAJZCU010000470.1 GCA_021828935.1 Planctomycetota bacterium
GTTCGGCTCCAGTACCGCCAATTGCGCCTGTTGATAGTTCCGCGGTCTTTGCGGGCTCACCGACGGAAACTGTGCGTTGGCGGCCCGCGGCAGCCATGCACAGAAGGCGCGATTTGCGGCATTCCCGCCATTGGCGCTGCGGTTATTTCCGCTCACTCCACCGTGACGCTCTTCGCCAAATTCCGCGGCTTGTCGACATTGCACCCGCGGGCCACGGCGGCGTGGTAGGCCAGCAATTGCAGCGGCAGAACCGTCAGCAGCGGCTGCAGCGGCTCGATAATTTCCGGCACAAAAAATACGTGGTCCGCCACATCGCGTATGTGGTCATCCCCTTCGGTGGCCACGGCGATGATCTTCCCGCCGCGGGCCTTGACTTCCTGGATATTTCCCAATAGTTTTTCATATTGGCTGCCGCGCGTGGCCACAAACACCGCCGGCATGCCGGCGCTGATTAAGGCGATCGGGCCATGTTTCATTTCCGCGGCGGGCAGACCCTCCGCATGGATATAGCTGATTTCTTTTAATTTCAGCGCGCCTTCCAGGGCCACGGGATAATTTACGCCGCGGCCCAGGAACAGCCAGTTTTCCCGATGCACAAATTTTCCCACCACGTTTTTAATGGAATCGCTCTGCTCCAGCACGCGCTGCATTTGTTGCGGAATACGCGTCAACGCGTTTAAAAATTCATTCAGCACCGCCTGGCTCATGTACTTGCGCCGGGCGATGAACAGGGCCAGCAGCGTTTCAACGACAATCTGCCCGCAAAAGGCCTTGGTGCTGGCCACGCCAATTTCCGGTCCTACATGCAAATATATACCCGCATCGGTTTCTCGTGCAATGGTGCTGCCCACCACATTAATAATGCCCAGGCTGATTGCCCCGCGGTCTTTGGCTTCGCGCAGGGCCGCCAGGGTGTCAGCCGTCTCGCCCGACTGGCTGATGGCCACGGCAATCGTGCCGTCTTCAATAATTGGGTTGCGGTAGCGGAATTCGCTGGCGTATTCGACTTCCGTGGGAATTTTGGCCAGTTCTTCCAATAAAAATTCGCCAATAAGGCCGGCATGCCACGCCGTGCCGCAGGCCGTGATGATGATGCGCCGCGCCCGCACCAATTCCCGCGCCATGTTGGCAATGCCGCCCAGGACCACGCGGCCTTCCTGCAGGTCCAGCCGGCCGGCCAGGCAATTTTCAATGGCGTGCGGCTGTTCAAATATTTCCTTGAGCATGAAATGCGGATAATTTCCCAGTTCAATTTGCTCCAAAGAAAATTCAACTTCGGTGACTTCCTTGTTCACCGGTACGTCGTCAATGGTCATGGTCTTGAAACCGCCGGGGGTAATGACCGCCATTTCATTATCATTTAAGTAGATGACCTGCGTGGTGTGTTCAACAATGGCGGCGGCGTCGGAAGCCACAATATATTCATCCTTGCCCACGCCGATGATTAACGGAGACCCGCGCCGCGCCACGACCATGGTTTCCGGTTGGTCCGCCGCCATCACCGCAATGCCATACGTTCCGCGGGCCTCGTTGAGCGCCTCCTGCACGGCCTTGGCCAGGTCGCCTTTGTAGAAATGGCCCACCAGCATGGCCAGCACTTCGGTATCTGTCTGGCTGCTGAAGGTGTGGCCCTTTTCCTGAAGAAACTTTTTCAAGGGGGCGTAATTTTCGATGATGCCGTTGTGGACTAAGGCCACGCGCCGCTTGTCGTCGGTATGCGGATGGGCGTTACATTCAGTGGGGGCGCCATGCGTGGCCCAGCGGGTGTGGGCCATGCCGATATGTCCGGCAGGCAAACGGTCCACGTTTTCCAAGGCGGCTTCCAGAACGCTGATACGCCCCACGGCGCGGCGCACCAGCAACTGGTGATCATGGTTCACGCAGATTCCGGCGGAATCATACCCGCGGTACTCCAGGCGCTTGAGGCCCTCAAGCAGCAGGGATTGGGCGTTTTTCCGGCCGACATAGGCAACAATTCCACACATGCTAAATCTCTTTTCTAAGGTTAAAGGTGGACCAATCGTTGGCCCGCCAGCCTTTTATAATCTTCCGCAGGGGGAGCTTCGGCCATTGCAAGAGCTCCCTGGCAGCGGACGGGAACCTTGCGAAACTCATCCTAATCTTCGGCACGCGCCCGTCTGGGCGCAAATTCCCGCAATCAGCCGGGCGCCTCCGCGGCGCGGGACCGGCGCCAGCGAATAATGTAAATAACCGCCGCCACAATACAAATCGGAATCAAAGCGATGTAAATGTAGCGTTTGATCTTGTCCAGTTCATGGAACACCATGGTAATTTTAGCCGCGAAGTGGTAGCCGATAAAAATGAACGTAGGCACGCTTAAAAGGGCGGCGCCGCCGTCCAAGGCTACGAACCGCGCGTAGGACATGCCCGAAATGCCGGCCATGGCGAAGACCAAGGCGCGTATTCCGGGGATAAACCGTCCGATGAACACGGTGAGATTGCCGTGCTTCTTGAAATATTTTTCCACCTTTTCGCGTCGTTTTGAGTGCAAAATCTTCCGCACATGCCGGGCGATAAAGTTGTTGCTGTCAATACCGCGGCTACCAACATACCACAACACGCTGGAAATGGCCCGTGGAAATG
>JAJZCU010000471.1 GCA_021828935.1 Planctomycetota bacterium
ACGGCCACGCTCACCTTTGCCATTCATTCCAGCACCTTCCCCGATGGCGCCAATGGCGGGTTGCCGGGCGGCTGGATTATTCAGACGGGCGGCAAGACCATTTATCACGCCGGGGACACGGCCCTTTTTGGCGACATGGCGTTGATAGGAAAACTGTGGAAAATTGACCTGGCGTGTCTGCCCATTGGCGATTGTTTTACCATGGGGCCGGACCATGCCGTGCTGGCGGCGGAAATGCTTAAGCCGCGCCGGGTGTTGCCGATCCATTACAACACGTTTCCGCAGATCCGCCAGGATGCCGCGGAATTTGTTCGCAAATTAAAAGACAAAACCGGCATTGAGGGCCTAGCGCTCTTGCCCGGTGAATCATTTAATGTGTTGTAAATGGATGCGATGCCAGTGGCTGTGACAAATCGCCCCAACGCTGCTGACGAGCCCGCGGAAGCGCCCGCTGCCACTGCCGCGGCGGCCGCGCCCGCGACGGTGTACCTTGTTGGCGCCGGCCCCGGCGACCCGGACCTGCTCACGCGCGGCGGCGCCAACGCTTTGGCCCGCGCGGCGGTGGTGATCTACGACTATCTTGCCAATGCCGACCTGCTGGCCCTGTGCCCCCCTACTGTTGAGAAGATATATGTGGGAAAATCGGGCGTGTCGCACACGATGACGCAGGATGACATCAACGCACTGCTGGTGGCCAAGGCGCGTGAGGTTGGCGCCAATGCCACGGCTGGCAGCAACCTTTGCGTGGTGCGCCTCAAGGGCGGAGACCCGTACGTCTTTGGCCGCGGTGGCGAAGAGGCCCAATACCTTATTGAACATCATGTGCCGTTTGTGGAAATCCCGGGTATTACCGCGGGCATTGCCGGCCCCGCGTATGCCGGCATTCCGGTGACACATCGCGATTTCACCAGCACCGTAACGTTTGTCACCGGCCATGAGCGCGCGGGCCCCGTCCGCAGCGGCGCCGACGCCGCGCCGCGGGTTGATTATGAAACATTGGCCCGCCTGGGCGGAACGCTGGTGTTTTATATGGGCGTAAAGTTTCTTCCTAACATTACCAGCCAACTCATGCGGCACGGCTTGGGCGCCCAAACCCCGGCCGCCATTGTTCAGTGGGCCACCACGGCACGGCAACGAACAGTCTTTGGCACATTGGAAAATATTGCAGATGCGGCCGTCCAGCGCGGCATTACCGCCCCGGCGATCACCATCATTGGCCGAGTGGCCGGCCTGGCTGGAAGCCTTGATTGGTTCTCCCGCCGGCCATTGTTTGGTCGCACCATATTGGTGACGCGTTCGCGTCAGCAGGCCAGCAACCTGGCCGCGGGCCTCGCCGCACTGGGCGCCAGGGTGCTGGAAACACCCACCATTGCCGTGGAAAAAGTTCCCGCCTCGCCGGCCATCAATGCGGTGGTGTCCAGCCTTGCCCGGTACGCGTGCGTGGTGTTCACCAGCGCCAACGGGGTGGAGGCGTTTTATCAACATTTGCGCGCCACGGGCCGCGACGCCCGCGCCCTGCAAACGCGCATAGCGGCTGTTGGCCCGGCCACCGCCGCCGCCCTGGAAAAAATCGGCGTAGTTCCCGAAATTATTCCAGAAGTATTTGTAGCCGAGGCATTGGCGGAAAAAATTAAGGAATTATTTACCCTTTCCCCCGACGCCGCGCCGAACAAATTTCTTTTGGTGCAGGGAGACATTGCCCGGCCAGTGCTGCGCGATCAACTCAAAGCCGCCGGCGCGGTAGTGGAAGAATTAATACTTTATCACACCACGGCGCCAGAGGCATTGCCGGCCGCCGCTCTGGCAGCCATTGAACAGGACGTGGTGGACGCCATCACATTCACCAGCGCGTCGACGGCGGACAATTTCTACGCCCTGCTGCCTGCGGAGTTGCGGCCAAAATTAGCGCAGACCAAGCGCATCAGCATTGGCCCGCTGACAACGCAGGCCCTTGTGGTCCTGGGTCTGCCCCCCGCCGCTGAGGCAAATCCGCATACCATTGCCGGAGTTATCGCCGCCTGCCAAGCGGCGCTGCCGCCGCCAACCTCGCCAGGATTGCCCGTTGCCGAAATGGGCGTTTTTAATGCGCCGGAAACTGGCCAGCCCAGCCGCGGTGCAACGGCATCGCCTGCCGCCTATGATAATGGCGGAATTTTGTAACCATAGAGGTAATGTGCGTGAGGCTTTGGCCCCGATTGCAACTTCAGGCGCCACCGGTTCGTAAAACTCTGCCGAGCCTGGCAGGCGCTCGTGGGCGCCGTGCTTTTACCGGCGCCGGCGGCCGGCGTGGCGCCGCATGGCTGCCGTTGATCGTGCTGGTTGTCTTGGTTCTCGTTGGTGCGGGCGTTGCGTATTATTTTCTGCGCCCGCGGCCGGCGAAACTGGTGCGCGTGCGAACGGGCACAGTGGTGCAGGCGTTTTACGCCACGGGAACCGTCGCCCCCAACCACAGCTATACGGTGCAGGCCAAGACCCAGGGCAATCTCATTAAAATGTTTGTCCGGCGGGGCGACCGCGTGTACAAAAACCAGTTGCTGGGCGTGGTGGAAGATTGGCAATTAAAATTTGCCGTGGCCAGCGCCCAGGCCGCACTGACTGAAGC
>JAJZCU010000472.1 GCA_021828935.1 Planctomycetota bacterium
GGGCCAATGGCTGAGGCCAAAGTGCATCTGCACGAGCATCGGGTGTTTCACGGTAAGGCGGCCGGCGCCGGCCAGCTTTCCGGGCCCCTGGGCGGCGAAAAATTTTCTGATATGCACGATGCCGCGGCGCATCACCAGATGAAAGCTCATGTGCTGCGCAATGACCTGCTGGCGGTGCAACCGGGCGAGCTTGGCGCTGGTGATGGCAATATCCTGGGCCGAAATGGCGCCGCGGGCGCGGATGCGGGTCAGTGACATGGCTGGAATTTTGACGGAAATTTTCCCGCCGACCAAACCCGCGGCAATGGGCACTTTGGCGGTGGGCTGCAGGAATTTGGATACCATCGCCAGCACCACATGGGCAAACTTGAGGCGTACTGTGGGTTTGTCATCGCCAAAGGGGTACGCTCCCCGAATCCGCCACTGGCCGCCCAAAAGCTGCAGATGCCGCGTGCGCAGGCGAATTGCCCGGTTGTTCACGCTGCCGGTAACCACCGTGGAAATGGCGCCCACCATGCGCCCAGCCACCGACATTTGCTGGGCAAACAATTCGCCATTGAGGGCCAGGTGCAACGGCGCCACGGTGCCGGTGACGCCCACGGTGGCGCGGGCCTGACCGGTGACCTTCAGCGGGCCTCCCCGGACCGTGCGCGGACCAAATGGTAGCCGCAGGAACTGCACCTGCGCGTCCAGTGGTTTGGGGTGGCTGTAGATGTAAACGCCATGCGCGCTGAGCGTCAGCCGCCGCGTGGAAAGCTTCAATTGGTTCAGCGCCGTTTCCTGCGGGTTGCCATTTAATGTTAAAGTACCCTGAATGGCCGTGCCCTGGCCCTTGGCTCCGCTGGTGATTAAATCATGAGCCTGGGCTTGCAAATGCCAGGTGTGGGTCAGGAATTTGTACCACGCCTTGGTAGTGATCACCGGGCCCGACGCCACCGACGCGGTGGCCACCCGCAGCACTTTGTGGGCCATGGCGCCGGTGATCAGTGCGTTTTTAAGGTGAAAGCTTTTAACGCCGTGGTACTTTACGTTCGGCAAGGAAAGCGACCAATGAAAATGCGTCCATGATTTCCCGGCGACCCGGGCCACAATCTTCGCCTGCACCTTCCCACCGGGCATCGCGCCGCGCGTGGTAATGTGCGCTGTGGCCACGCGCCGCCCCTTCCACGGGTGATCGGTCTCCAGGGTTAAGCTGCCCGTGGAGGTCGTGCCGGCGCGTACGGCGACATGCCGCCAGGAGGCCGCCAGCGTGCCTATTTTCGTGGCGAGGGTCCACTTCCCGCTAACCGTCGTGCTGCCCCCGTTCACTGCGCCAGAGACTTTGGCCAGACTCAGCAAGCCGTGGGCGTAGGTCAACTTGCCGCCCGTTAAAATCATTGGGGGCAACGCCCCGGCGGTAATTTTAAGGCCATGCGGCCAAATGCCAAAGATGCCGTTTTTGAAATGCGCCGAGGCCGTGCCCGTGGCGACCAGACTGGGCATCGTGAACCGGATTAGTTGTATGCGTCCGACCACGCGACCTTTTGAAATCCCCCCGTGCCAGCGCGCCTTGAAATTAAGCTTCGGCGGAATGGCCGCAGCAAAGGCCTGGGCCCAGCCCCCAATGTTGTGACCGGTGATCGTAAAATCATGCTTCCATGTGCTGCCAGGGGCCACCAACCCGTCAACGGTCAGGTACATTGGGGCGTGCGCCGCGCCGGCTCTCCCGCGGTAACGCCATGCCACGGTGTTCAGCGGTTTTCCCACCACATTCACGGGATACACTGTTTTGGCCGGTCGTCCCCGCGGCGCGATGACAATTTTGCCGTTTACAATATTCAGCGCGGGCAGCGCCATGGCCGCGGAGGATGACTTGCTTTTTGATTTGTTGCTGTGGCCGGTGATCGTGCGGTGCAATAATTTAATAACATGCAGCAAATTCCATGTGCCGGCGCTGTTTTGCTTTACTGTCAGCAGGGGCTGTTTGAGCGCAATGTAATAAATACTGAGGTGGCGCGTGATAATCAGCCACGGCAGATTGGTGATGTGCAACTGCATGTGCGGTACGGTCAGGAAATTCTTTTTCGCCAGTGGCAGGGCCACGGTCACGTTCCGCAGGCTGGCATGGCCGAACCAACCCACGGAAAGACTTTTGGCCTTCACGCGCAGACCCATGCGCTTTTCCAGCGTTTGCAGCACCAGCTTTTTCGGAAATGATGTCAGCAACACCAGTTGAACGATCAGAATAAACAGCACGACCAGCAGCGCCAGGCCCAGCGCAATGCGTAAAAGCCAGCGCAGCACCGGGTGCCCGCGCTTCCGCGTCGCCGGCGCGGCCGTGGTGGTGGCGGCGCCGCCGGATTGTTTATCTTTACGCCACACGCTTGCCACCAGTTAAATAATCAGAAATCAGGTTCATTTGGCCTCCGCCGAGGGAATGTTCCCGCTGGTGCTGGGTCCAATGCCCAGGAACCACCAATCGTTGCGATTGGTGCGGCCCAGAAACGGGCCTGACGTGGCCACAATTTGGCCCGTCTTCCGCCAATAGGCCACATATGCCACGCTGGCGAAACCATGCTGTTTGGTGTTCTTTAACAACGCCAGTTCCGGCGTGGCCACCG
>JAJZCU010000473.1 GCA_021828935.1 Planctomycetota bacterium
AAGCTGTAGCTGTGTGGTAAAATGGGAAGCGTGGTTAAATACTTGACCGCGACCAGCGTAAACGGGCCTCAGGGCCAACGTTAACGCACGCGGGCGCCTGCGAGGCGAATGCCGACCCGTCCGAGACCCGCGGATTAGTTGTTTTAGTACAATCGTTAGGTCCACTGGCCCCTTGGAGGCGTTATGTTTTTTTCTGCCCGCAAACCGCGTCGTGCTTTCACGCTGGTCGAACTGTTGGTGGTCATTGCCATCATCGCAATCCTTATTGGTTTGCTCTTGCCGGCACTGGCCAGGGCCCGCATTGCTGCGTTGCGCGTCACATGCGCATCAAACATGCGCCAGATCGGCCAGGCCATGGCCCTGTATGCCAACCGGGACCCCCGCAACCAATATCCACCTATGTATGCCGGCAACTGGATGTTCGGCGCATTCGGCGGCACAAACACGGCGTTTGAACATATTTCAGAATCATTTTCGTTCGAGGATTTGTATTACAATGGCCAGACACCATCAAATACAACCAATGCTTATACGGTCTTTCAGCCCGGCTTTCTGACGCCCAACCGTGAAGAGGTGGACATGCTCTTCTCCACTGAGCCCGGCGAGTTTGGCCCGGACACCACTCCCGCGGCCGACTACAACAAGCAAGGTTATTTTTACACTTGGAGCAACCTTTACGTGGGATACTGTTACTGGGTGGACCGTGGCAATGAATACCTGGGCTATTACAAACGCACTGGGAACATCGATTCGGCCAGTCCCATAACCAGGGGAACTCAGTGGTACAACGATGACCCAACTCACGAACCCGCCATTAACCCCTTGTCGCCGTCCGGTTCATTGCTCGTCACCGATTCCGCCCTATTTACCTATCCCACGACGCAATCAGGGTATGTGTTTCCCGGCAGCGCATCCAGCCAGCACGGCTTCACGAAGGCCAATGTGCCAGCCTCGGACCATGTGGACAACAACCTAGGCAACGCATTGCCGGCCGGTGAGCACGAGTTGTTTAATGATGACCATGTGGATTGGGTGCCGTACGCAGACATTCAGGTGCGCACGTCCTTCTATGGAATTTATTTTGGATATTAACCGGCGTGCGGCGTGTGGGGGGGGGTTCCCCGCCGTCCCAGCGCCCCATGCGCCTCAGCGTTTTATTTTATAATACTTCATTGGCTGCGGCTTCCACGCGCCCGGCGCTGCCAGCGGCCAATTGCGCCAGGTGATAATTCGGCGGTCCTTAGCTATGCCTGCCCAATTTTCAGCGCCAGAATTAACGCCCGCAGAATATCCTGCTGCGCCCCCGCCGGCGAAAATAAATTCTTGGTAAACCCCACCGCCAGGCGGTGCTTGCCACTGGCGAAACCCGTGGACCCACCGTAGCCGCCGTGGCCGAATGCCGCCATCTCATCGCCGTTTTCCACCACGCCGTTGCCCAGAAAATACCCCAGGCCCATCGGCAGAGCCTCCCGCCCGTCGCCGGGTAATTGACGAACCGTCGCCGCCCGCACCCGTTCGGGCGGCAGCAGTTCCACCCCGTCCACCCCGCCGGGCAGCAGCGCCGCATAGTGCCGGGCAATGGCACGCGCACTCATAATTCCATTGGAAGCTGGAATGCACGCCCGCCGCGCATCGGGCCGATTCATCATTTCGGCCAGCGGCTGCATCCACCCCGGGATATCGCGCGGCACGGAATCATCGCACGACGGCGCCTGCCCGTGCGCGAAGATTTCCTGCAATACCGCCACGCGCGGCGTCACGGACTCTGGAATTCCCGTATACATGTCCGTGATCCCAGCGCAGTCGCAAATTTCTTCCTTCAACAATTGTTGGAATGACCGGCCATCCACCCGCCGCGCCACTTCGCCGACCAGCCAGCCAAACGTCACCGCGTGATACGCCATGTGCCAGCCGGGCGGCGTCTGCGGACGCTGCTGCGCAATGGCGGTACACATTGCCGGCCAATCACAGAGTTCAACATATCCAATTCCCATTGGCAGGCACGGCAATCCCGCGGTGTGGCTTAACACATGGCGCACCGTAATGCCCTGCTTTCCATGTGCGCCGAACTCCGGCCAGACATCGGCAACAGGAGTTTCATAACCCACATGCCCGCGCTCCACCAGGCGGTGCATAATCGTCGCCGCCATGGCCTTGGTCACGGAAAACACCGGAAAAAGAGTATCCCCATCCACTGCGGTTCCCGTGGCCGCATCGGCCAGGCCCGCCCATGTGTCCACGACCAGTTCATTATTATGATAAACTGCCAATTGTACGCCGCGTTCGCGGCCCTCTCGCACGGCTTGCTGCAGGACCGTTTGCATACAGTCCTGCGCAACGCCCGCGGCTCGCGGCGGCAGCGATGGCGGAGGCGCTTGCGACGGTTGAGGCGTCTGATGCATGTCGAAAATGGTACAAGCAGGGCGGGCGGGAAACAATGGGTTCATGGGGGGCGGGCTTCCTTTATGGGGGGTGGGCTTCCAGCCCGACGTAATTGGGTGTTGATGTCAAGATGAATTTGGACAATGCAATGCGGCCGCACGACCCGGCGGCCAGGATGGCCACCCCCCAAAAGTGGGGGGCGGGCTTCCAGC
>JAJZCU010000474.1 GCA_021828935.1 Planctomycetota bacterium
GGATCGCGTTGCATGCGGGGGGGCCAACGCCCCGCTGGCCGAGGAATTCGCGGCGGCATACGATCCTAAAATCGACCGTTACTCCCGCGCTGCCGCGTGGGCGACCATCGGCGCCCCGGGCCCACGCTCTTGGTAACCTGGCGCACACCTGCGAGAAACCGGCCGCATGTGCGCCATCCGGCGCTTAGCCGACACCTATAGGTGTCGGCTAAGCGCGAGATCGGTTGCGGCGATCGCGGCGTGTCCGCAAAATTGTTTGATAGAACGCCGTTAGAATATCCCGAGTTCTTTGACATTCCAACGAGCGCCGGACGGGGACGATGGGCGGTGGGTGTTGCCCAAGCCGTTTGGCGTCGATTTTGAAGGCTGGCTGAAAAACAGATGCCGACTGGAACGCAAGGACTATAGTAAAAAGCGCTGGCAGCAGTTGCCCTTCTTGGCGGGGCTGCCACCCCGGTCGGGGCCACACCCGTCGCCACGCGTGGATATTCACGACCTGAAGGAACGCAAAAGCGCGGCCCACCGAGATCTTTATAAGGACTGCGAGGGCAATATATATGTTAAGCCAAAAGGCGGCGGCGGGCCGGGTGGGCCGACCGGCCACAATATTAACGATCATTGACGTGGCGGGGGCTTAGACGTGGAAAGCGGATTTCGGCCAGAGATGCAGGCGGAGCTACTTGTCCTCGGCGACGAACGGTTCGATCCACGGCTTTTCCAGTCCGCCGTCGGCCTGAAGGCCGACAAGATAGAACTTATCGGGGATAACGTGGGTGCCAGTTTGATCCGGCGGAAAAGAAATGGTTGGATCATCTCGACCGGCTATTCCCGGTGCATTTACTTGGAGGAGTGCGCCCGTCCGTTGATTGCGAGACTTGAGCCGTTTTGGGAAAGGCTGCGCGAGTTGACGGGGCAAGCGGGAATTTACGTTGAATTCTCGGTGGCGGCGTACGTAGGCGCACAGGAGCCGGCCCTGCACCTTGACAGGCGCACTGTCCAACGGCTCGCGTACATCGGAGCCGCAATAGACATCGATATTATCTTACTCGGGCGCGGCGATAGCGGGCCGGATGTGGCTACGGTGTAATGCGACGAAGGCGCGCCCAATTTCATGCCAGCCCCGACGACACCATGGGCCGCACCGTGCAGGTGATCAACGCCTACAACCCCAATGTTAATAACGGCCTGCCCACAACGGACCAAAATCAAACCACCGATTACACCTTTGACGGCATTGGCGACCAAACATCCATGACGGCTGTGGAACCGTCCGGCACGCCCAATGAAACCACAAATTACATCTACGGCGTAAGCCCCGCCACCGGCAGCGCCGTTACCAGCAATGACATTTTGCAACAAACGCAATATCCGCAAACACAGGTCAATGGCGCCAATGTTAATAATGTGGTTAGCGATGCCGTGAACGCCCTGGGCGAAGTGGTCCAAAAGACGGACCGTGCCGGCACCGTGCATGATTACACGTTCGACAACCTGGGCCGGCAGATCAGCGATGTGATCGTGACCCTTGGCGCCGGCGTGGATGGCGCCGTTCGCAGAATCGATACCGCGTACAACGACGCCGGCCTGCCGTATTTGTTTACCAGCTTTGCCGACACCGCCGGGACCATCATCGTGAATCAGGTGATGTACATTTACAACGGCCTTGGGCAGGTCACCCGCAGCTACCAAGCCGTCAACGGCTCGGTGGATGTGAACACCACGCCGTTCGTACAATATGATTACTCTGATCCGTCCCTCGGCAGCAGGCTTATCGACATGGTCTACCCCAACGGCAGAACGATCGACTATAACTACGGTGACACCACCTTCAACGGCGTCGCGGTTCTGATGAGCAACCACAACGCCATGCTGGACAACGCCATCGGAAGAGTGGATGCCATTGTGGATGGCCCGAATTCCGGCGACCCCGGAACCGTGCTG
Organism: Planctomycetota bacterium; assembly: GCA_021828935.1. GTDB lineage: Bacteria > Planctomycetota > Phycisphaerae > WQYP01 > WQYP01 > JAJZCU01. Next base: position 1,942 of record JAJZCU010000474.1, read on the forward strand.
GAACAGTATAGCTACCTTGGTTTATCAACCATTGTCCAGGCCGCCCATCCGCAGACGGGTATTAACTTAACCTACATCCAGCAGCCGGGGCAGACGAACATCTTGAACGATGGCGGCGATATCTACACGGGCCTCGACCGTTTCGGTCGCGTGATCGACCAAAACTGGTGGGTGGTGGCCACGGGAACCAGCACGGACCGCTTCCAATACGGGTACGATCCGGCGTCGAACGTCCTATACAAAAACAATCTTGTTAATCCGAACATGAGCGAACTGTACCATGCGAACAGCTCGGCCCCGAATGACAATGGAAGCGCGTATGACCCGCTGGGCCGCGAAACCGCCTTCGCACGCGGTGTGTTGTCCGCCAGCGGAAACAACCCCGGCGCGGCCGCCCTCGACACAATCTCCGCAGCCACCCAGAGCCAGACTTGGAACATGGATGCCTTGGGCAATTGGAGCAGCTCCACCACGAATGGCACGGCGCAATCGCGGAATTTTAACAGCCAAAACCAAATAACCGGGATTTCGGGAACAACTGCAACGCCCACATACGACGCCAACGGGAACATGACCACCGACCAGAACGGCAATAAATTAACTTATGATGCCTGGAGGAGTGCGCCCGTCCGTTGAT
>JAJZCU010000475.1 GCA_021828935.1 Planctomycetota bacterium
AGCAATTGTAGTGGCCGCGGGCACAACGCCGCACGCCACGCTGGCTCTGACCTTTAGCCGCCCGGGCGTCATGCATCTCACGCTGGCCCGCATGGTTCCGCTGCACCGAAATTCCAAAAAGCCCGTTCTGTATCGCCCCGACATCCTTCGTTTGCTGGCCGCCCTGAAGCCCTCTTTCATCCGCTTTCCAGGGGGCAACTTCGTGGAAGGCGTGTCGGTCGATGACAGTTTCCACCTCATGCAGACCATCGGCCCGATGATCAACCGCCCCGGCCACTACAATTGCTGGCATTACCACGACAACGACGATCTGGGCTTTCTGGAATATCTTAATTTATGTCGGCGGCTGCACGCGCAGCCCATGTACGGCACGTTCGCGGGCATGCCCCTGGGGCCGCCGCCGTACGCCACGGGCCCCGCATTGAAGCCGTATATTAAACAAATGCTCGCGGCGTGCGCGCTGGGCGGGGCTCCGGACCATTCGCGGTGGGGAAAGTTGCGGGCAATGGACGGTTTTCCGCGCGCTGATCCGCTGCGTTATGTGGAAATTGGCAATGAAAACGGGGGCCCCACATACAAAGCCAACTTTCAGGCCATGCGCAAAGCGCTGGCCGCCCATTATCCCAAAATTACCCCGATCACCTGCGTGTGGGGCGGCCACCCCAACCGCCATGTGCAGGTGCTCGATGAACATTATTATCGCACCGCTGATTATTTTATGTGGCATGCCCGCCGCTACGACCATTACAGCCGCAAGGGACCGCACATTTTTGTAGGTGAATATGCCGCATTCTGGAGGGGCCACCCGCGCGCCGACATTCGCGGAGCATTAGGCGAGGCCGCCTATATGGTGGGCATGGAACGCAACTGTGATGTCGTGCGGCTGGCCAGTTACGGCACGCTGCTTTCGCGCATGCCCAAGCCCGGGTGGCCCATGGTGTTGATATTTTTTGATAATGCCCAGGCCTTTGGCCGCACCTGTTATTGGGTACAGTATCTTTTTTCCCACAACCGCCCCACCACAGTTTACCCCGCCCACGTTCAGGCTACCCTTCAACCCATGATCCGCGGCCGAGCGGCGGTTGCCACGCAGAATTGTGCGGCGGCCTTTCGCAAGATCAAAGTGCGCGGACCGGGAACGAATTGGCACAGCGCCAAAGCGCCCCACGCCGGTCTGCCCGAGCCGCGACAGATTTACGGCCCGAAAATGCGCTTCAACCACGGCATGATCACACAACCAAACCCGGGGGCCAATTCCCTTTTGTCGTTCGGCCGGCACCGCTGGCAAGACTACACGCTGACAATGCAGGTGAAAAAGCTCGGCGGCCCGGGCGCCCCGATGATTGTCTTCCGCCGCGATGAACATGGCGACCAGGTTGAACTGCACCTTGGCGGAAGCAACGGGAAACGATTTTTCTTAAGCGTGATGAACAACCACAAACGCGCCATTGTTTCCCACGCCCGTGGCCGTCTTCGCCCTGGCCGCTGGAACAGCGTGAAAGTCATCCTGCATGGCCGGCAGGTCGTCTGCTTTTTAAATGGCAAACAACTGCTTTCCGGCCGGGCCACGGTCCGCCTGCCGCGCTTCTTTGCCGATGCCGGGTACAATGCCCGTTCACATGACATGATCGTCAAAATTGTGAACAATTCGCGGCATAAGGTGGCGGCGCTGATTCACTTGCACGGACTGGCCCGCATTCCCGGCAATGGCGAACTTGTCGTTTTATCAGGAAATCACCGGCATTCCGAAGATTCATTCGCCCATCCCAAAAAACTGGTTCCGAAAACCCGGATCCTCCATGGCATCAAGCGCCGCTTCACTTGCACGGTCCCTCGATATTCAATGTCGGTCCTGCGGGTTCGGGCAAAACTGCGGAACAAGTCAGCCGGGCCGGCCTGACGCCGCTAAATAAACCGGAAAATTGCCCCGCGTTGCGGACCCTTCTAAGATGACGCTAATCAGCGCCACGCGGGCGTCGCAAATGCTCGGCGCAAATGAAGGCGGAGAGCATGGCATTTTGGGCCACTTTTTTTACGGATTTCGCAATGCCCCAGCATCAGCAACGCATCTATTTTGATAACGCCGCCACCACCTTTCCCAAGCCGCCGGAAGTGCTGGCGGCCATGGCGCATTATGCGCAAGGCATTGGCGCCTCCGCCGGGCGCGGAGCCTACGGCGAAGCGCAGGAATCGGGCCATGTGCTGCACACCTGCCGCGAGCGGCTCAACGCCCTTTTTCACGGTGAAAATCCGAACCATTTCATCTTCACATTAAACTGTACGGACGCCTTGAATCTGGCCATACAGGGCATGTTAAATCCGGGCGACCATGCCATCACCACATGGATGGATCACAACTCCGTGCTCCGCCCGCTTAACGCCTTGGAAGCCGCCGGCGTGCGGGTCACGCGCCTGCCGGTTGACCGGGCCACGGGCCTGCTTGATCCCGCGGATATTAAGAAAGCCCTCACGCCGCACACGCGGCTGGTGGCCGTGGCGCATGGCAGCAATGTCACCGGCACATTGCAGGCTGTGCGGGAAATCGGCGCGATCACGCGGCCGGCCGGCGTGCCG
>JAJZCU010000476.1 GCA_021828935.1 Planctomycetota bacterium
TCCCGGACCATGGTGAAAAGCCCGCAATTTGTACCGCACGGCGGTGAGCTGCGGATGACGGTTGAACAGGAACTTCAAGTCATAAGCGGCGCTTTCGTACAGCCCCGCCGCCAACTGCGCATTGGCACGCCCCACAATACCCAGGGCGTTGGTGGGATTCATTGTTATGGCGCCTTGATAGGCCCCCGCGGCCCGCAGGTACTTGCCCCGGCGCATGAGCGCCTGGGCACGGCGCATGAGTTGATTAAACGGCGTAGGTGCGTTTCCATATAACTTTGACAAACTACCCACAGACCGGCCCGACTGCAGCATGGTGGTCAGGCGCCGTTTACGCAGGGCCTGTTTCTTGTTCGCGCCCGGCGTGCGCCGCGCCTGGGCCAGGTTTGGTTTTGGGCGCCCCGGCTTTGTAAACGCGTTGCCCGGCAATACGTTCACCAGGCCATTGTTGGTTCCCGTGTTGGTTCCCGCCAGAAGCGTGCTGGCGCCCGGCGCTGCCCCGCGCGGGTGGTTCAGCGGATTGTGCCCCGGCACGTAGGTTTGCAGACCCCCCTGGACATGCCTGCGGTCATACGCCAAAGCCCGCTTCTGCCGGGCCGCCAGGCTGTTCATTAAATTCGCATACAAATCGCCGCTGGCCATGCCACGCACACTGCGGTTGCCCGCCGCCAACGCCCGAACCCGCCCCGGTTGATAGGTTAATCTAGTGTGGTGGCCCGTGTTGTGACGCCCCGTCATGGGGACCAAAGCCCCGGACACCGGCTGGCTGCCTCTGGACAAACCGCGATTTCCCCGGCCGGCGCCGCGCAAACCGCGGCCCTGCGTTCGCGCCGAACGCGCTTTTCCCGCCGCATTTTTGTTCCGCGTATTTCCGTTCATGATATTAAAATTTGCGACCCGTTGGCCCGCCGGCACGGTGCGGAAACCGTACAAATCGCTGATCGGCGCCGACGGCAACGCATAGGGCGCTGTGACCGCGCCGTTGGTTAAGGCGTCGTAGTTCCGATAGGGCACGCCCTGGTTGGGCGATTGCGATTCCGCCCCGATGTCCCCGTACGGCGGCGCCAACCGGCTTGACGGCGCCACCGCCGCCGGCGGAACGAAGTTGCTGCTAAATCCGCCGTTCATCGGCACGGCGGAAACCGGCGCCCCCAGCGAATTTTCTCCCGTCACTGTGGCCGAGGGCAGAAAATAAGGCGTGTAGTCAGTTTGATATCCACTGTTTATCGGGGCGCCGGCGCTCTGCCGCGCGAAACGATACAGCGATGAAGTGCCCAGCGGCGCCTGCATGGAAAAGGTGGACAGGTTGCCCATATCCTGCGCTTCATATTGTGCAATCGTGTTATTCTGTCCATGAAAATATCCCAACCCGCTGACATTACCGCTGATAATGGCGTTCGGATTGATCGGTACATACCCCGGCACAGGAGTGTTGCTTCCGCCGGACCCCACCTCAGGATTCGCATCCAAAGCATGGCCATTGGTAATCGGACCCACCTGAGCCCGCGCCACCACCGGCACGCCAATGATTGCGACCACCGCAATCGCCGCCGTCCGAACCATCCAACCACCGCGGAACGTTTTCATAAGGCACCCTTTTCAAGTCTTCGCCCCGACCACCGCAAAACCCGCGGCACAGCCGAGCCTGCAAGCCCACCGGCACATCAAGGTCGCTTCGCCTGAAGGCCAACTGGACACCCTGCCGCATCATTATACCGCAACGGCCGGCAAAACAAGCATAAGACGAATTTCCACCCATCCACCGCCGCGGAATCGCCGACCGGCGCGGGACTGACCTTTGATTCATCGTTGTTGACCAATGAACTGCCGCGCGAACGGCGTGCATGCATCCACCAATTCCGGCGGAATCGTGTGATGATCCCATTGCTTTACCTCCGGCAACGCCGCCACGACGGGCGTTTGGCTGAATCGTGGCAGATCCTGAATGTTGCATCCCATGGTTAGGTCTGTATGTTCGGGAATGCAGTTGAGCACCAACCCAGCCAGTTTCAGCCCCCGCCGCCGGATGGCTTCCACGGTCAGCAGCGTGTCGTTAAGCGTGCCTAAGCGAATGCCAGTGACCACCAGCAGCGGCAACGCCAGTTGCACGGCCAGGTCGGCAATGACAAATGGAGAATCATCAATGGGCGCCAAAAATCCGCCGGCCCCTTCCACCAACAGAAAATCGCAGTGACTGCGCCAATATTCCATGGCGTCCGCGATGCGTTGATAATGAATGGCACGCCCTTCCATCCGGGCCGACACATAGGCCGCCGTCGGAGCCACAAAACGCAGCGGGGATAAGTACCGCAGCATGGCCGCATCGGTGGATAAACCAGCCGCGCGGGCCGCCAATTCGGCGTCGGGGGCGTCATAATCGTCATCTCCCGGCGGCATTGAGGGGCGACCGGCGCCACGCGGCCGGCATCCTGTGGCCACCGGTTTGCAAATGCCAACGTTCACGCCCAGCCCCGTGAGTGCCCCGGCCAGCGCCGCCGTCGCCATGGTCTTGCCCACGTCCGTTCCAGTGCCGGTAATAAATAATCCCGGCATGTTCGCCGGCTTGATCGCCACGC